>JASHVI010000061.1 GCA_030039525.1 Thermoplasmata archaeon | reverse complement strand
CCGGGACGGCACCTTCCTCGTCGGCCCGGCGAACGGGCTCCTCGACCGGGTCGCCCGACGCTCGGGGGTTCGGGCGGCCGTCCGCCTCGAGCGCCGACGGTACGTCTCGATCCCTCGCGTCGGGACGACCTTCGACGCGCGGGACCTCTTCGCCCCCGCGGCCGCCGCCCTGGCCTCGGGCCGCGCGCTGGAAGAGCTCGGCGACCCGTTCGAGTATCGGCCGCCGCGTCCGCCCGCGCCGCAGCGGGAGGGAGCGCTCGCCCGCGGTCGGGTGGTCCACGTCGACCACTTCGGGAACGCGATCACCGATCTCCCGTCGCGGTGGTTCGGGGGGCCGGGAAGCCCGGTCGTGATCCGGCTCCCGGGCCGGCCGCCGGTCCATCGACGGCTCGTCCGCAGCTACGTCGAGCTCGCGCCCGGGAGTTGGGGCGTCCTGCCGTCGAGCTTCGGCACGCTCGAGATCGCGCTGCCGCGGGAGAGCGCGGCCGCGCGGCTCGGCCTTCCCGTCGGTACCGGCGTGACGGCGCGCCGGGCCCCGTCGACCCCGCGACGCGCGGGGCACGCGTAATTAGCCCTCGAGGTCCCGGAGCGGGGGACGTCCCGGCGATTGGGCATCGATGGCGAAGCGGGATTACTACGAGGTCCTCGGCGTCCCCCGCACGGCGACCACGGACGAGGTGAAGTCCGCCTACCGGAAGCTCGCCCGGCAGCACCACCCCGACCTGAACAAGGAGAACCCCAAGGCCGCCGAGGAGAAGTTCAAGGAGCTCAGCGAGGCCTACGAGGTCCTCGCCGACCCGGCGAAGCGCCAGCGGTACGACTCCCAGGGCTACCGTGGCGTCGAGGGGGAGTTCGGGCCGGGCGGCTTCTCCTGGCAGAACTTCACCCACGTCGGCGACCTCGAGGACCTCCTCGGGGGCACGGACTTCTTCCAGGCGTTCTTCGGCGGCGACCTCCTCGGCGGGATGCGCACCCGGGCCTCCGGGATCCCGTTCCGGGGGAACGACGTCGAGGTGGCGCTCCGGCTCCCGCTCTCGGCCGCCCTGCACGGGACGGAGCGGGTGATCGAGGTCCCCGTGCAGGGCGAGTGCCAGGACTGCCGGGGGACCGGGGCGCGCAACGGCACCGCCCTCGAGACCTGCCCGGAGTGCCAGGGACGGGGGCAGGTCCGCCGCTCGGTCAACCGGGGCGCCGCCCACCTCATCACGATCACCGAGTGCCCGACCTGCCACGGCGCCGGCCGACGGATCAAGGAGGCCTGCCCTACGTGCGGGGGCTCCGGGATCCTCCGGCAGGCCCGGAAGATCTCGGTCGCCATCCCGGCCGGGATCGAGGACCAGGCGGTCCTCCGGCTCGCCGGGCAGGGGACGGCGCCGGGCACCGGCGCCATCCCGGGGGACCTCTTCGTCCAGGTCCTCTTCGAGCCGATGGCGGGGCTCCGCCGCGAGGGGCAGAACGCCTACACCGAGGCGGTCGTCCCGCTCGCGACGGCGCTGCTCGGGGGCGAGGCCCGGGTCGCGACGATCGAGAGCGAGGCGATCCTCAAGATCCCGGCCGGGACGCAGCCGGAGAGCCAGTTCCGGCTCCGGGGCGAGGGCTTCCCGAAGCTCCGGGGCCGGGACCGCGGCGACCTCTTCGTCACCGTGCACGTGCAGCTCCCCGAGCAGCTCTCCGGCGGGCAGCGGGACCTCCTCCAGCAGGCGCTCGGGAAGCCGGCCGGCGCGCCGGCCCGGCGGCCGACGCTCTTCGGGCGGCGGCGCACCTAGCGGACATGCCCGAGGCGCCGGAGGAGGAGGCCTCCGGGGAGACCTACTTCGCCGAGCGTCCCCGCAGCGCCTCGCGGCGCCAGAGCCTCAGGTTCCTCTACCGCGGCGAGATCCTCTCCTTCGAGGTCGACCGGGGGGTCTTCGCGGCGACGGGGCTCGATCCCGGGACGGCGCTGCTCATCGAGGCGCTCGACCCGCGCCCGGCCGACTCGGTGCTCGACCTCGGCTGCGGGTGGGGCGCCGTCGGCATCGCCGCGGCGAAGGCCGCCCCGCAGGGGAGGGTCCTCCTCGTCGACCTCAACCGGCGCGCGGTCGGCCTCGCGCGTTCCAACCTCCGGCGCAACCGGACGGCCAACGCCGAGGCCCGGCCGGGGAACCTCTACGAGGGGCTCGAGGGGGCCCGGTTCGACCTCATCGTCTCGAACCCGCCGTACCGGGCGGGGCGCCCGACGATCCTCCGGCTCCTCTCGGGAGCCCCGGAGCACCTCACCGCGGGGGGCCGGCTCCTCGTCGTCGGCAAGGGCAGCCAGGGGATCCGGTACTACCAGACCTGGATGGAGGAGCGCTTCGGGAGGGCGCGCGTCGAGGTGCGGGCGCGCCGGGGGGGCTACCGGGTCCTGGAGGCGCGGCCCCAGGAGGCGACCCGGTAGGCGTACAGCCGGGCCACGTGCCTCAGGTAGCTCCCGATCACCAGGCTCCCGAGCTTCGACTCCCCGGCGATCCGCTCCTCGAACCGGAACGGGACCTCGACGACGGGCTCGGGCCGGCACTTCACGAGGATCTCGAGGGCGATCTTGTAGCCGAGCGGCTGCAGCGGCCCGCGGGCGAGCACCGAGCGTCGGATCGCGAAGAAGCCGCTCATCGGGTCCTTCACCGGCGTGAGCGGACGGGCGAGCAGCGCCGCCGAACGGGAGATCCACAATCGCGTCCGGCTCATGTCCCCCGGGGCCCCCCCCGGCACGTGCCGGCTCGCGAGCGCGAGCTCGGCGTCGCCCCGGCGGACGGGCTCCAGGAGGGCGGGGAGGAGCTCGGGCGGGTGGCTCCCGTCGGCATCTAGGACGGCGAGGATCGGCCCGGTCGTGCGTGCCGCGCCCTCCAGCACCGCCGAGGCGAGCCCCCGGGTCCCGGTCCGGACGTACAGCCGGACCGTTCCCGGCGGATCGATCCCGGCGACCACGCCCTCGGTGCCGTCGCGCGAGTCGTCGTCGACGACGAGGATCTCGGCGCGGTACGGCCGCAGGGCCGCGACGAGGCGGGGGAGGAGGGTGCGGAGCGACTCGGCCTCCCGAAGCGTCGGGAGGACGACGGAGACCTCCGGGCCCCGTTCCACGGGGCGCCGAGGAGCCCGCGAGGATAACGTCCGCGCCGGGGGCCCGCCCGGAGGTCAGGCCCTCGCGCCGAGCGCTGGCACGAACTTCGGCAGCCGCGCCCCGGAGTGGGCGAGCTCCACGAGGAGGATCTTGAACCAGGCGGTGTAGCGCGGGGAGTCCGGGCGCGCGTCGCGATAGAGCTCGGGGAGCGGGACCCACCGGAAGTCGGCGACCTCGTCGGAGTTCGGCCGGACGGTCCCGGCGAACTCCCCGAAAAACACGTGATCGAACTCCCGCTCCGTCATCCCGTTCCCGACGTCGACGCTGTAGGTGAAGGCGAACGCCTCGGTCAGCGGGCAGTCGAACCCGAGCTCCTGGACGAGCTTGCGGTGCGCCGCGTCCTCGAGGCGCTCCCCCGGTCGCGGGTGCGAGCAGCAGGTGTTCGACCAGAGCCCCGGGGCGTGGTACTTCCCGGCCGCCCGCTGCTGGAGGAGGGTCCGCCCCTCCCGGTCGAAGACCAGGATGGAGAAGGCCCGGTGGAGGCGGCCCCCGTCGCGGTGGGCCTCCATCTTGCCGGCGGTGCCGGTCTCGACGTCCGAGCCGTCGACCAGGACCACTCGCTCCCCGTCGTCCGACATCCGACAAGATGGAGGGCGACGTGCTCATTACTCCGGCGCCGCGGCGCCCGCCGCCCCCGCCGGAATCCGGCCGGAGCGGCGCCGGCACCTCGGGGACCGCGCTCGCTCGCCGAAGCGCTTAAAAGGAGGTCGCTGCTCGGCGCCCGCGCTTCACCGAGGGACCCCCCGTTCCGAGGTGGCGCACCCATCGAAGGAGCGTGAGTCGCGCGCCGAAGAACCCGACCGACGGAGCCCCGGAGCCGGCGGCCGCACCGCCGGAGGCGGCCGAGCCGGCCGCCAAGAAGGAGCGGCCGGAGCGGGCGGGGAAGCCGAAGGAAGGGGGCAAGGGGAAGGCGCCCAAGGCCGGGGCCGGGGCTCCGACCAAGAAGGCGACGCGGGTCGCCCCGGACAACCCGAACTTCCGCTACATCGTCCGCCTGGCGGGGACCGACCTCGACGGGCTCCGGCCCGCCGGGCTCGCCCTCACCGGCGTGCGCGGGGTGGGCCGGCGGATCTCGGAGATGGCCTGTCGGATCTCCAACGTCAACCCCTCGGAGCTGATCGGGAACCTTC
>JASHVI010000060.1 GCA_030039525.1 Thermoplasmata archaeon | reverse complement strand
CGGTTCGGCCCACCTGGTCGCCCGGCTGGCGAAGGAGTCCGGCGCGCTCACGATGGGCGTCGTCACCCTCCCGTTCGCCGGCGAGGGCGTCGCCCGGATGGAGCAGGCCCGCGACGGCCTGGAGCGCCTGCGCCGCGTCTGCGACACGACCATCGTGATCCAGAACGACAAGCTCCTCGAGCTCGTCCCGCGGATGCCCCTCGACGCCGCCTTCAAGCTCGCCGACGCCGTCCTGATGACGGCGATCAAGGGGATCACCGAGATCGTCACGCGGCCCGGGCTCGTCAACCTCGACTACGCCGACATCCTGACCGTCATGAAGGACGGCGGGGTCGCGCTGATCGGGCTCGGCGAGTCGGAGAGCGCGACCGACCGGGTCACCGAGGCGGTCACCGAGGCCCTCACGAGCCCGCTCCTGGGCTCCGTCGAGCTGAAGGACGCCACCGGCGCGCTCGTCCGCGTGATCGGCGGCCCGACCATGACCGTGAGCGAGGCGGAGAAGGCGGCCGCCCTGGTCGGAGGGAAGATCTCGAAGCGCGCCCGGATCATCTGGGGCTGCTCCGTCGAGAACTCGCCGGAGATGGAGAACACCATCAAGGTGCTCCTCATCATCACCGGCGTCCGGGCCACGAGCCTTCTGGGACAGAAGGGAGGCTACGCGGCCGGTGAGTCCGAGGAAGTCATCGACCTCGTCCGGTAACCGGTTCGAACGCCCCCGCTACCTCCTCGTGGAGGTGGCGGGGGACCCACCTCTATCGCCCCGGGCGCTCGAGGGTCTGCTCCGCGAGCGCCTCGGGGCCGAGGCCCCCCAGCTCCCGTTCCGGATCCTTCGGACGGAGGGGCGGTTCGCCCTCGTCTCGGTCCGGCACACCGACGCCCCCCGGTTCCGGGCCTCGTGGAACCCGACGATGCCGTCGGGCCCGGCGCGCCTCCGGACCCTGCGGACCTACGGGACCCTTCGCAAGGGCAAGGCCTGGCTCGCCCGCTCTCACCCGCCGAGAGGTCGGACCCGCGCCGACGGGGGTTTAAATAGCGGGGGCCGGCGTACTTCCACTCCCGGACCGTAAGCCGTGCGGCCGTTCCATCGCACCATCCGACAGCGCGGTCGCCGCGCCCGCAAGGGCCAGGTCAGCGCCGTCGCCACGGTCCTCGGCCTCCTCCTCGTCGTCTCGTTCATCTCCAACTACCTCGCGACGCAGCTCCCGGGCCAGATGAGCGCGGCCGAGTTCGCCCACGACGTCCAGGTCGAGGACCAGCTCTCGCAGCTGCGGGCCACGATCCTCGCGCAGACGTCGCTGCGCGGCATGCCGTACGCCCTCTCGACGCCGATCACGCTCGGCTCCGGGGCCGTCCCGCCGTTCGGCACCCCCGCGCTCGGGAGCATCGGGCCGGAGTTCAGCTCCACGAACACCACCGCTGCCGAGACCGGCTATAGGCTCGACACCGTGAGCCCGGCGACGCCCAACTGGGGCGCCGACTCGAGCTGCCTTCCCGCGGGCGCCGGGACCTGCTCGACGACCACCGTGATCGACTACGCGAACGTCTCCGAGAACCACACTACGCTCGCGGTGTCGATCACCGGGTCCGACAACAGCCTCGTCTACAATCTTAACGGCAACAACGACACGCTCACGATCTCCTGGTCCGGCAGCAACGAGGAGCTGATCGAGGTCGTCGTCAACGGCTCCTACGACACGGTCACCCTCAACAAGGCGAACACCGACTCGACCGTGCCGTCGATGAGCTTCGCGTTCTACGGGATCCACGACACCTACGCGATGAGCATGGCCGGGTCGCACTCCTCGGCCGGGGGCGCCTCGGTCTTCGTCTCCTTCGTGGGATCGGTCGGGCTCCTCTGCCCGTACGACAACAACTCGGCGACCGACAAGGTCGGCGCGCTCGGCGCCGGGGGCACGAAGCTGAACCTCTCTGTCACCTGGTGGAACGCCGTCGGCTACCAGACCCCGCCGAGCTCGCAGGCCTACCCCGGCGGCACGGTCCCCTCGGAGGAGATCTTCTGGGAGAACTCGACCGGCTTCACCGCCTGCCCGTTCCTTCGGATCGACTCCTCCCAGTACGACTCCTCGTACTTCGGGGCGCTCCTCGTCACGCTCTCCAACCACTACATCCCGATCGCCGACCTCGGCTACGAGGACGGCGCGGTGCTGCTCGCGAACCCGGCGAGCCCGGCCGTGATGGTGAGCCCGCCCGACTTCTACTTCAACGAGACGGCCGCGGGGCTCGCGGCGACGCTCACGCTCGTGCAGTTCTCCGGGGCGATCCCCTCGGAGTCCGGCGTCACCACGGCGTTGTTAACGACGAAGATCCTCTCCGTGAGCACCTCCGCCTTCGGCCGGGGCGTGAACGGCATCTACGTCGGCACGCCGTACTACCTCAACCTCACGACCGACTTCCCCGGGGCCTGGGTCGCCTACTTCAACGCGAACCCCGAGGCCTTCCCGTACGGCGCGACCTGCGTCGACAAGGGCGCTCCTCTCCCGAGCGGCTCGACGTGCCTGACGCCGCCGCTCGGCACGCCGGTCACGATCATCGCCCCGCTGTACGCCCAGCAGGTCAAGGTCACGGTCATCCAGGTGTCGCTGGGGATCGAATAGGTCCCCCCCGCGTCGCGCGTCGGGCCGGCCGCCGCGCCGGGGCCCCCGGCGCTCTCGGCGCCGCTTCGCCACCGTTATTTCCCCGACCCTTACTTCGGTCCGGGTAACCGAGTGGCGGTCGGAGGGGCGGTCCGGGTCTCCCGCGCCCTGCTCTCGGTCTCGGACGAGGCCGGTCTCGTCGACCTCGCGAAGGGGCTTCGCGCGCTCTCCGTCGAGCTCTGGGCCACCTCCGGGACGCGCCGGCTCCTCGCCGGCGCGGGCGTGCCGGCCGAGTCGACCGAGTCGCTGACGGGGATCGCGGAGTGGTTCGGCGGGCGGGTGAAGACGCTCCATCCGGCGCTCCTCGGAGGGATCCTGGCGCCCCGCACCGCGGAGGGCACGAGGGAGCTCGCCGAGCGCTCGCTGAAGCCCATCGACCTCGTCGTCGTCAACTTCTACCCGTTCGCCCGACGCCGGCAGGAGGGTCGCACGGACGCGGAGCTGCTCGAGGCGATCGACGTCGGGGGCGTGACCCTCGCCCGGGCGGCCGCGAAGAACCACTCCTACGTCGCCGTCGCGACCGACCCCTCCGAGTACGGCCCGATGCTCGAGGAGCTGCGGGGCTCGGGCGGCTCGCTCGGCGCCGCCACCCGCCGTCGCCTCGCGACGGCCGCCTTCGCCCGGTGCTCGGAGTACGACGCGCTCATCGCCACGTCGCTCCGGACGGCGGAGGGGGAGGGCGCCGAGGGGAGGGAGGGGCTGCCGGAGTCGCTGACGCTCCGGCGCGAACCGACCCCGCTCCGCTACGGGGAGAACCCCCACCAGGCGGCGGCGGTGTACCGGATCGATCCCGGCCCCGGCGCGACCCTCTCGAGCGTCCCCCTCGCGCTCCGCAAGGGGGACCGGCTCTCGTACACGAACCTCCTCGACCTCGACGCCGCGCTCCGGACGGTCGCGGAGTTCTCGGGGCCCGCGGCGGTGATGGTGAAGCATGCCATCCCGTGCGGCGCGGCCGAGGCGGAGCGGCTCGACGACGCCGTCGGCCGGGCCGTGGCGACCGACCCGATCGCCCGGTACGGCTGCGGCATCGCCGTGAACCGCCCGCTCGACGCCGCCTCGGTCGCCGCGCTCAAGGGGATCTTCGTCGATCTGCTCGTGGCGCCGTCGTACCTCCCGGAGGCGCGCGCGTCGCTCGACCGACGGCCGAAGGTGAAGCTCGTCGAGGGACCGGTCCCCGACCCGCGGGCGCGGTACCTCGAGCTGCACGGGGCGCTCGGCCGGGTGCTGCTCCAGGAGGGGGACCGCCGCCCCCTGCTCCGCTCGGAGCTGAAGCCCGCGACCTCGCACCGGGTCGACGAGGCCGGCCTTTCCGCCCTCGACTTCGCCTGGCGCGTCGTCCGGCATGTGAAGTCGAACGCGGTGGTCCTCGCCGACGGGACGGCGACCGTCGGGGTCGGCGCCGGCCAGACCACGCGGGTCCGGGCCGTCGAGGGGGCGCTCCAGGTCGCCGGCGACCGGGCGAAGGGGGCCGTGCTCGCCTCCGACGCCTTCTTCCCGTTCGCCGACGGCGTCGAGGCGGCGGGCCGGGCCGGGGTCTCGGCGATCGTCCAGCCCGGCGGCTCCCTGAGGGACCCCGAGGTGCTCGAGGCCGCCGAGCGGTTCGGGATCGCGATGTACCTCACCGGCTGGCGGGTCTTCCGCCACTAGCCGGGACCGACCCGGCGATCCTCGCCTAGTCCTCCCCCGGCTCCTTCGCCGGAGGATCGAGCGTCCAGGTCCGCTGGATCAGCGGGCGCGCGGCGA
>JASHVI010000059.1 GCA_030039525.1 Thermoplasmata archaeon | reverse complement strand
TTGACCCCGCGGGTGCTCGGCGGGGCCGCGATCGACTTCAGCGCCGAGACGCGCCTGAGCGGGGTCGAACTCCTCTCCACGCACGGTGCCGGCGTCCCGGCGCATCGCCCGGAACTGCCCACGGTTTCGGAGGCGATCGGAAACGGGCCCGTCTGGCGCCGGCTCGTGGAGCTCGAGCAATCGAACGATCCCACGCGCGTCGTGAAGGGGGCTGTCGACGCCATCGTGGCGATCGCTCCCGAGGTCAATGAGGCCGAGCTCCGCTGGAAGGCCCAGGAAATATCGAAGATGGGCGGAACCCCTCTCGCGGTCGCGGTCGACAAGCGCGTCGTCGGGCTGATCGACCTCAGGGACCAGCTGAAGCCCGGGATCCGGGAGCGGCTCGCGGCCGTCCAGGCCACCGGCATCCGGACGGTCATGGTGACCGGGGACACCGAGATCACGGGACGGGTCATCGCGGACGAGGCCGGCATCACCGAGGTGATCGCTCAGGCCAAGCCCGCCGACAAGCTGGCACGGGTGCGACAGGAACAGGCGTCGGCCCACATCGTCGGCGTCGAAGGCGATGGGAGCAACGATGCGCCGGCCCTCGCCTTGGCGGACGTCGGGATAGCGATGAACTCCGGAACGAACGCGGCCCGGGAGGCCGCCAACATGATCGACCTGGATTCGGACCCGGCCAAGGTCACGAAGGTCGTTCAGGTCGGGAAAGAGCTCCTGATGACGAGGGGAGCCATCACCACCTTCAGCGTCACCAACGACATCTCGAAGTATTTCGCGCTCTTCCCGGCCATGCTACCGGCGAGCGTCGCCGCCCAGAAGCTGAACATCCTCCAGCTCCACAGCCCCGTCACCGCGATCCTCGCCACGATGATCTTCAACGCCGCGGTGATTCCGGCGCTCATCCCCCTGGCGTTTCGCGGGGTCAAGTTCCGACCGGAGCTCCCGGAGCGGACCTTCCTCCGGAACATGGCGATCTACGGTCTCGGCGGCGCCGTCGCGCCGTTCGTGGCGATCAAGGCCATCGACATTCTGCTGACCTATCTCATCCACTAGAGGGACCCATGATTCCAAGAATTCTCAAGCAGCACGTCCGCCCGACCGTCGCGCTCCTCGCGGTCTTTGCGATCCTCCTGATGGGCCTCTACCCCGGGTCGCTGGTCGCGATCGACCTCGGGGCCAATCCTGGCGGTGCGGTCGGCAGTCCGATGTACTGCAACGGGACCGAGGTCGGGTCCCAGCTCATCGCGCAGAACATCAGTTCCCCCGACTTCTTCCATCCCCGGAACGCCTCGGCTTCCGACTCGGGCGTGGATCCGGACATCACGCCCGCGGAGGCCTACGCCCAGGTCCCGGCCGTCGCGAACGCGACGGGCCTCTCGCCCTCCAGCCTGAACTACCTCATCCAGCAGAACATCAACAGCAACCAGGCGGAGAACTGGTTCCTCGCGCCGAGCTATGTCGACGTGAACGCCCTCAACCTGGTGCTGATCCAGCTCTATCCGGGCGTCTACGCCGGATTCTGTCCGCACTAGGAAGGGAACAGTGGTTCATGACGACACCAGGGAGCCTCCTTCGGCGACCTGGGTGGTGGTGAAGGCGACTGCCCCGCGCTGGCTCACCCTGCAGATCCCCCGGCAGGTCGCGGAGCTGATCGGCCTGGACGCCAGGGCGGCGAAGGCCTGGAGGCGGATCGCGTTCCTCGACCGGGGCCCGGGCGTGGTCCGAGTGATCGCGCTGGGCGGCCCGGCCTCCTCGGCGGAGAAGGAGCCGCAGCTGGCTCGCACGTTGGCGATCACCACGCCCAGTGCGGGTCTGCTGCTGAAGCTGCCGAGCGCGGTCCGACAGCACCTCGGGCTTCGTACCTTGCCGCGGGGGCTCAAGCGGGTCCAAGGTACCGACGACCTCGTCGCGTGGATGGTACCCGAACCGGAGTTGGAACGAGTTCGGCAGGAAGGGGTCGGCCCCGGAGTCCACGTCTACCTGACCAAATCGGTCTTCCCCGCTCCTCGCAGCTGGGAGGAGTCCGAGCCGACCGACTGACGCCGACTAGTTCTCGCACCCTCCTGGGCCGGGAGGCGCGCGCGGGTCGGCTGCAGCATCGCTTGCAGGGCGCCCGGTGAGGCCACGGGATCCTACAACTCGATGAGTTCGAGCCCGCGGCGCATCTGGTCCGAGTCGATTCCGATGTAATGGACCGTCATCTCCACGGAGGCGTGCCCTAGAAGATTCTTGAGCTGAACCAAGTCCATTCCCGCGCCGTGGGCTACTCGGCCGAACGTCCGCCGAAGGTCGTGATGAGAGACGAGCACCCCCTCGTTCCCGAAGCCCGCTCGTCCGGCCGCCCGTCGGAGCAATGCGTCCGCTGTGGAGGCACTGACGTCGAAGAGGAGGCTCTCCTCGAACGGGATCCGTAGGTACTCCGGAATCAACTTCCGGACCTTTGGATGCATCGGGATCTTCCGCCACTTCCCGCCGTAGCGCCCCTTCCCGAGCACGCGGAGACATGACTCGTCGAGGAGTACGTCCTTCCTCCGGAGACGAAGGACCTCCACCCGACGGAGGCCGTTCAGTCCCTC
>JASHVI010000058.1 GCA_030039525.1 Thermoplasmata archaeon | reverse complement strand
TTGCGGAAGACCGAGCTGCCGAGGCGGTCGGTCGCTTCGACCGTGACCGTGAAGGTGCCGGCCTTCGCGTAGGCGTGGGCGGGGGTCGTCCCGGTCGCGGTCGTCCCGTCCCCGAAGCTCCAGGCGACCGTGTACGGCGCCCCGGCGCCGCCGCTCGGCAGGGCGGCGAAGGAGTAGCTCGTCGAGGGCCGCAGGGTCGCGATCGCCGGGGGGACCACGGCGAGGGTGAGGGTCGTCACGTGGACGATCTCGGTCGTCCGGGCGGCGACGCCGTTCGCGTCGCGGCCGTGGCCGGCGACCGTGTAGTTGCCGATCTCGTGGAAGGCGTGCGAGGCGCTGGCCCCGGCCGCGGTGGTCCCGTCGCCGAAGCTGATCCCATAGCTCGCGTACGGC
The DNA here is from genome assembly GCA_030039525.1 of Thermoplasmata archaeon. Lineage (GTDB taxonomy): Archaea > Thermoplasmatota > Thermoplasmata > Lutacidiplasmatales > UBA184 > Lutacidiplasma. Next base: position 8,194 of record JASHVI010000058.1, on the reverse strand, counting down.
GTCGAGCCGTTCAGGAGGCTGACGGAGAAGGAGAGGGTCGCGTTCGGGGCCGACGCGAGGGAGGAGATCGTGAGGACGGCCACCGGGTCGGTGGAGACCTCCACCGTCGAGGTGTTGAGGACGGTCTCGCCCGCCCCGTCCTCGACGGCGCAGGCGGCCCCGAAGTTCCCGGCCCCGTCGTAGACGTGGGAGGTGTTCGCCGTGAGCGCGCTCGAGCCGTCGCCGAACGACCAGCCGAGGGTGAAGGGGGCGGTGCCGCCGGTCTCGTCGCAGCCGAAGCCGATGCTCTGGCCGATGTCCGCGGTCGTCCGGTTGAGCGAGACCGAGACGGAGAGCGCGGGGTTGACGAGGACGGTCGTGCTCGCGTTCGAGACGACCGAGCCCGCGTCCCGGACCTGGCAGGTGACGGTCGGGGAGCCGGGATCGGAGAAGGCCTGGCTCTCGCCGGAGCTTCCCGACACGAAGCTCGCCAAGTCCCCGAACTGCCAGTCGAAGGAGTACGGGCTCTTCCCCCCGGAGGGGGTGCAGGAGAAGTAGTCGGACTCCCCGGCGTCGACGACCGAGCGCTCGACGCTGAGGGTCACGGAGAGCGGCTCCGGCGTCCCCGCGGTGACGACGTTCGAGGCGGTGACGACGTCGACCGCCCCGGCGGTCCCGCAGCCGCTCACGCAGTCGGTCGTGTTGACGTAGAAGGCGTAGCTCGAGGAGGGGACGAGGCCGGAGACGTTGGCGGTCTCGGGGGCGACGTCGGTCAGCCGCTGCACCGAGGTCCAGGCCCCGCTCCCGACCTTCTCGACGATCGCGTAGGAGGCGAAGGCGATGAGCCCCCCGTAGGTCGCGTTGTTCGTCCAGTTGAGGGTGACGACCGTGCTCGTCGGCTCGGTGGCGTTCAGGTAGGCGAGGGTCGGCTGGACCGTCGCGAGGGTGTTCGACTGCGTGTCGGAGTCGGTGAGGCCGAGGAGGCCGGAGGTGACCCAGGTCTGCTCCGCCCACCAGTAGTCGGCGCCCGGCTCGAGGCTCGTGATCGAGGTCGCGTCGGTCGCGGCGGTCGTGATCGCGGCCACGACGGTCCACGGACCGTCGGCGCTGCGGGTCGACTCGAAGAGGGTGTAGTTGACGAAGCTCCCCGACGTCGAGCGGGTCCAGGAGAGCGAGGCCGCCGACGGGCTGGCTCCGGGAGAGCTCAGGACCGGGGCGGCGGCCGCGGGGGCCACGGCGGCCGCCGGCCGGGCGAGCTCGGAGGCGCTTACCGGGAGGGCGCCGGGGGCCGGGACTCCCGCGGGACGGGCTCCGGCCGGGGGGAACGAGAGTCCCGCCGCCACGGAGGACCCGAAGAGGCCGAGCAGCACGGTCGCCGAGAGGGCCATCGAGAGCCCGGACCCCGGGGCGAGCGAGTGCGGTCGAACCATGCGGGCGTTTTCCTCTTTTCCCGGGCGGGGGGGATAATACTTTGCGCGGTGCGCGGGATGCGGCGGCGTCGTGAGGCCCCGGGGGGAGGGGCCGGTCGATCAGTAGCGGTCGGGGTCGAACCCTCGGCCGTCCTTCCGGAGCTCCTCGAAGAGCTCGAGCTGGATCCCGTCGGGGTCGAGCACGTAGGCGATCCGGAGGCTCTCGGTCTCCAGCACGGGGCCCTCGAAGTGCTTCATCGGCTCGGGACGGATCCCGAGCTCGGCGAGGCGGCGGAGGAGCGCGTCGAGGTCGTCGACCCGGATCCCGACGTGGTCGAGCTCCTCGCCGGGCTCGTAGTCGACGGCGTGGGGGTCCCCCGGCGGGTAGAAGTTGAGCTCCAGACGCTGCCCCGAGACCGGGTCCCTCAGGAGGACCGACCGGGGCTCCGTCGGCGGCGCGAACTCCGCGTCGCCGCCCCCGATGACCTCGAGGCCGAAGAGGTCCCGGTAGAACCGCACCGAGCGCGGGAGGTCCCGCACCCGCACGCCGAAGTAGCTCAGGTACACCGTCCTAGGGAAGGGTGCTCCCTCGCTATCTGGATTGCCGAGCGCCGGGCGACCCTCCCGAGAGGGTCGCGGGGGGCCCCGGCGGGTGGCGAGCCCTTTTCCTCCCCCCGGGCCTCGTCCCTCGGGTCCCGGGGCCGCCCGGGGCGCTCATGCCGCCGATCCCCCCCGAGGCCGTCGCGGAGCTCCTGCGGGAGAACGCCGAGCACGACTGCTCGGGCCAGGGGGCCTGCGTCCGGATCGTCGCCGTCGCCGACCTGCCGACGCGCCGGGGCGACTTCCAGGTCGTCGCCTTCGAGTCCCCCTCGGACGGCCTCCCGCACGCCGCGCTCCTCCGGGGGAACCCGCTCGGCCGCGACGACGTCCCGGTCCGCCTCCACTCCGAGTGCCTCACCGGCGACACCTTCGGGTCGCTCCGGTGCGACTGCCGCGAGCAGCTGGAGCTCGCCCAGGAGGAGATCGGGCGCCGGGACCTCGGCGTCATCCTCTACCTCCGGCAGGAGGGCCGAGGGATCGGCTTCGCGAACAAGATCAAGGCCTACCGGCTCCAGGAGCTCGGCCTCGACACGATCCAGGCGAACGAGGCCCTCGGCTTCCGGGCGGACGAGCGGGACTACGAGGTCGCCGCCCACATGCTCTTCTCGCTCAAGATCGGCTCGATCCAGCTGATGTCGAACAACCCCGCGAAGATCGCCGACCTGAAGGAGCACGGCGTCGCCGTCACCGGCCGGATCCCCCTCGTCATCGCCCCGAACCCGTACAACCGCCGCTACCTCGAGACGAAGCGGGTGCGGGCCGGCCACCTGCTCGGGCCGGCGCGGGCCGCCGAGATGGACGAGCAGGTCGACGGCTGGGAGCGCTCCGAGGACGCCCCCGAGGCCCCGTAGCCCCGGCCGCTCCCGTCCCGCCTACGACGGGGCGACGTACCAGGTGTAGTAGGTCGCGATCCCGGCGAGGACGACCGCCCACCAGAGGATCAGCTCCGAGCGCATCACGAGCTTGTACCGGCGGAACCGCCACCGGTCGGGGACGAGGGTCGTCCCGGCGACGAGGAGGATGTAGACCCCGAGGGCCTCGGCCGCCGCCCCCGCGGCCAGCATCAGGGTCGGGAGGGCGAAGAACGCCTGGCCCAGGTCCGCGGGGAGCCCCGGCCGGACGTACTCGAGGTACTGCGGGACCATCCAGGCGAGGACGATCGGGACGTTGACGAGGACGAGCGAGCCCTGGAGGAGCCGGTGGAGCCGGACGTGCCCCCGCCGGACGAGGAGCATCCCGACGACGAGGCCGACGGCGATCGCCAGCTCGACGAGGAGGACGAGGTCCGAGGAGTCGTTCGAGGCCGCGACGCCGAGGAAGCCTCCCAAGGCTCCCCGCTAGAAGTCGGACGGGGGGGTGAGGTCCGTGATCGTCCGGTCGAGGCTCTTCACGTGGTACTCCTCCCAGAGGCGGCGCACCTCGGCCTCGCCGAGGCCGGTCAGGTAGACCGGCGAGACGAGCGGGGCCGCCTGGGCGACGTCGATGACGACGACGGCCCGGATCCTCCGGACATCGGCCCCCTCCGCCTTGTACATCTCGAGGATCTTCCAGTACGCATCCCCCGAGCGCATCACGCTCCCCTGGCCGCGGAACCGGAAGCCCTTGCGGGTGAACGGGTCGACCACGTTCACCTCCAGCCGGGGGTTCGTCGCGAGGTTGCGGATCGTGTGCGGCGACTCGATGTCGGCGAAGACCAGCCGGTCCTCCCCCCAGACCGTCAGCGACCCCTTCGGCGAGAGGTTCGGCGACCCGTCCGGAGAGATCGTCGCGACGTAGCCGAGACGCTGCTCCCGCACGAGGCGCCGCATCTCCTCGGTCAGGACCGGCATCGGGCGACTCCGGACCCGCCCCGGGGTTTTTCTCCTGTTGGGTCGTATTCCGCGGATGGTTCCGGGGGTCGTCCTAGAGGGTCCCCCCCGTGAGGGACCCGAAGAATCACCACGGAGAGGGGCGGGCCGAGGCCCGACCCCTCCCCGGGGAAGGGGTTCGCGAGGCTCCGGGAGGCTTCCTCGGGGCCTAGTACTCCGTCACGCCGAGCTTGTAGCCGTTCGACCCCGTGGTGAGGTCGAGCGTGGCCCAGCCCGCGATCTTGCCGCCGCCCGAGGAGTCGGCGTAGACGTCCCCGTCGATGTAGGTGACGACCGCCCACTTGTCGGTGCTCGGGAAGGTCGAGGTCGAGTTGATCCACCAGACCGGCGAGCTCGCCGCGTTGAAGATCCCGCTGCCGCTCGAGCCGGAGATGTAGCCGTCCGACCCGTAGTACGTGTAGTTGTCCTGCCAGTAGGAGGAGTTCGAGTAGTTCTCCTCGTCATAGTAGGTGTCCACGTACCGGTACGAGTCGCGGTAGAGGCCGCCCCAGTAGTTGTTCGGGTAGTAGTAGGTCCCGGTGGTCGTGTCCACCAGGTACGCGTACCCGTAGAGGCTGACGCCCAGGTCGAGCGAGCAGTCGGAGTCCGAGTAGGTGTAGTTGATCCAGCTGTAGATGTAGGGGTCGTAGTACGAGTCGTTGAACCCGTACGACGCGCAGGAGGTCGGCTTGAACTCGAGCGCGCGCTCGGTCCAGGTGCCCAGGAGGCCCCAGGTCACGTTCACGCCGGTCGTCCCGGAGGCCATGTGGATCGGAACGGCGACCTCCTCCTCGAAGCTCGCGGAGGCGTCGTTGTCCAGCCCGACGTCATCCAGGCCCGCGCCCTTGCAGACCTTCACGCTGGAGTTGGCATCCCAGTGCCCCACGCCCGTCCCCTTCGACCAGGTCGGCGACGCCGACTTCAGCGCCGCGCATCCCTGCGTCGAGGTCGAATACGACGGGCTGACGACCGCGCCCGGCCAGGCCGCGGACGCCCCCGCCAACGGGGACAGGACCATCAGCAGCGCTACCGCCGCCGCCCCCGCCACCGGGACGATTCGCATCGTCCGGCGGAGTCGCTCACTTCTCGTGACCCCTTGTCTCCTCTCGGCTCTCATTCTTGTTCCCCCGGAGCGCCCCCGTTTCTCGTAAGGCGGTTCCGGCCGCGGGGGCGAGCCTCCGAGCCCCTTTTAATCCATCGACCGGCCCAAGCGCGCGCCCGTCGGCTCGTCTCAATCGCTGGGCTCGGTTCGGACTCGGCCTACGGGGGCCCGCTCAGCCCGGGGATCGCGGGCGGAGGGGCTCCAACGCGCGGGCCCAGGCCACGACCTGGTCGAGCATCGTCGCGACGAGCGCGTCCTTCCCCGCGGTCGGGCGGAACTTCGAGAAGTTCTCGAAGTCGAGGAGGAGCGAGAGGGGGACCTGGCCCCGGACGTCCGCGAGCTGCACCTCGGCGCAGACCTGCCGGAGCTGCTCGACCGCCCGGACGCCGCCGGCGCTCCCGTAGCTCACGAACCCGGCGGACTTGTTGTTCCACTCCTTGTAGAGGAAGTCGATCGCGTTCTTCAGGGCCGCCGGGATCCCGTGCTGGTACTCCGCGGTCACGAAGACGAACCCGTCGAACGAGGCGATCTTCTCCGACCAGGCCTTGGTGTGCGGCTTCGTGTACCGCGCCTGGGACGGGGGTACCGGTTCGTCGAGCAGCGGCAGGTCGAACGCCTTGAGGTCGACCAGCTCGTACTCGGCATCGGTCCGGGCCTTCGTGAGGTCGTAGACCCAGCGGGCGACCGCCTCGCCGTTGCGGCCGGGGCGGGTGCTGCCGAGAAGGATCGCGATCCGCGTCACGGCGTCCCTCGCATCGGCGGGCTCCCTCGGGGCGACATGGTGGGGGGAGCGGTGCCCTAGGCCAAAAGGCGCTACGGACCCTCGGGTCAGATGCTGGCGCTCGGGCAACCGCCTCCCCGAGGCGGAGGGAGCTCCGCTCCGCCGGAGCCTCGCCCTCCGGGGCGAGCGACTGATCGGACCGAAGGATCGGCGCCGGGAAGGCTCGAGTAGTCCCACCGGCTTCCGGCCGCGTGCCCGGAACGCCGGCGGGCTCGGCCCTCCGCTTCGCCTCCCCGCACTTCCGGCTCGAGCGCCTGACCGACGGGGTCTTCGCCGCGATCGCCACCCGCGACGGCCTCGCCCTCTCGAACTCGACGCTCGTCGACCTCGGCGAGGAGACGCTGATCTTCGACACGACGATGGGCCCCGACGCCGGGGCCGACCTCCGGAGGGCCGCCCGCGCGCTGTTCGGGGAGCGGCCGATCGTCCTCGCGATCAGTCACTATCACTGGGACCACCACCGCGGGTCGCAGCAGTTCCCGGGCTCGCGGATCTTCGGGACCTTGGGGACCCGGGAGAAGCTGCTGCCCGTCGCCGGGCCGCCGACCGGGGAGGAGCGCGCGATGTGGGAGTCCGAGCTGCTCGAGCTCGAGCGCCAGGAGCTCCCCGAAGCGGAGCGCGCGATGTGGCGGAACGTCTTCCGCGCGACGATCCGGACCCTGCCCCAGCTGCAGACGATTCCGCCGGACCGCACCTTCGAGGAGTCGGTCGAGCTTCACGGGTCGAACCGGAGCGCCCGCCTCGTCACCTTCGGCGGGGGCCACTCGATCAGCGACGCGTTCCTGCATCTCCCCTCGGACCGGACCGTGGCCGCGGGGGACCTGGTGAGCGTCCGCTGCCACCCTTCGCTCGGGGATGGGGACCCGGCGCGCTGGCGGGGGATCCTCGACCGGATGCTCGCGCTCGGGTTCGACCGGGTCGTTCCGGGCCACGGCGACGTCGGAGGCCCGGAGGACCTCCGCACGGTACGCGAATACATCGAGACGCTCGAGGAGCGGACCCGCACGGCCCTCGCCGCCGGTGCCGACCCGGCGACCGCGGCGATCGGTCCCGTTCCGGCCCCGTACGATGCCTGGTGGCTCCGGAGCCTCTTCGAGCAAAATGTACGATTCCTCTACCGGCGAGCGGCCTCGGAGGGCGCCGGCCCCCTCCCGCCGAAGTAGCCGCCCGGTCCGCCGGCCCTCGCCCGGCGGCGGATGCCGCACCCCGGACCCTTCGGCGAGATTCCTGGCCCCCGGCGTCCGGGAGCGCGGCCGGGCGCCCGGCCTCGGAGAGGTACAATCATCGGACCCCGTGGCCCCGGCGGGGGTCCCTGCGACAGTGAACTGTAACTGTCGGTCTCGGGCGGTCCATTTCCGCAGGCCGCCGGTCGAGGGCGGAAACGAGCCCCGCGGTCCGAATTCTCGCCTATCGCCGGTACCGTACACTTTAAGTTCCCCGTGATTCACCGGTACTCATGCCTCCACGCGGAAAGACCGGTCCGAAGACCCGACATGGAAGTCGAAAGTTGATCCTCGAGGTCTTCGGCCAGGCGGGCGCCCCCCAGACGATGTCGACCTCGACCCTCTTCGACCGGGTCTCGAAGGCCGCCGGCGGAAAGATCCCCGAGTACTCGGTCCGGAGCGCGCTCCGGACCCTGGTGCGCCGAAAGGTACTGAAACCGAGGCGCGAGGGTCGGGAGAAGAGCTACACATTCCTGGGCGGCTCCGCCCCGATCGCGTCGGCGCCGAAGTCGGCGCGCGTCCCGCGCAAGAGCTCCGCGCCCCTCCCGGGCCCGGGCGTGCCGAACCCGCCGTTCCCGATGCCGACGCCGGCCGAGTCGGTCGTCACCGCGAGCCCGCACAAGCTCGCCGTCGGCGAGGCGCTCGTCCTCCACGTGGGCGAGAAGCACATCGAGACGGTCACGAACGTGCACGGAAAGCTCGTGGTCGAGCGGCACCCTCGGAGCCGCGCGGCACCGGTCTGATCGAGCGGATCGGCTAGCCCGCTGCGTCGAACCGGTCCAGCCGGCCCCGCCCCGGCTCCGTCAGGAGCGCCTGCTCGCGCGCCCGCAGCGCGCTCCCGACCGACGCGACCTCGGCGCGCCGTTCGAACTCCGGGTCCCGGAGCCCGTCGCCCGGAGCGATCGTGACGCCGTGGGCCTCGGCGAGCCGGCACTCGAAGTAGTACTCGGCCTGCCGAACAAGGTCCGGCGGACCGGACGAGCCTCGGGCCGCCTCGAGGGCCCTCGACAACGTCGGATACGCGGGCGCGGAGGGGGCCCACGAGGCCAGACCGACGCTTCGGGACCCCCCCTCTTCGAAGAGGGCCGGCACCGGGAGCCAACCGAGGCCGAGCGCCCCGGACGTGGCGTCGGGATCCGGCGGGGTCGCGCGGATCGACGCGCTCCATCGGGCGAGCATCGAGCCGTCCTCGAGACGCTCGGAGTCCGCGAGATCCCGCAATGCGGCCCCCAGGGGGACCTCCGGGCGTTCCT
>JASHVI010000057.1 GCA_030039525.1 Thermoplasmata archaeon | reverse complement strand
GCGTTCGTCGATCGGTCGACCGAGCGGCACTCCTCCGAGGACGTCATCCGGGAGATCTCGACGGGGGGAACGCCGCTCCTGGTCGCGGCCGAGCGGCCCCCACCGGGGGAGTCCCACCTCGTTCCGTTCTCCTTCGACGGGCGCGACCTCTCGCCGCTGCGCGACGCCGTGCTCGCGTTCCTCTCGGCCCACCCGGACGGCGGCGTGGTGCTGCCCGAGGCGGATCGGATGCTCCGGCACCACCGCATCGAGGACGTGGTCGCCTTCCTGGGCGACCTCCGGGGCCGCGTCCAGGGCGGCGGGCCGCTCGTCATCGGCTACGACCCCCGCGGCCTGGATCCGAGCGCCGCGGGGGCGCTCCGCACGGTCGTCGCCGGGCCGGCGGTCCACGGGACGCTGGAAGCGATGTCGAACCCGATCCGTCGCCGGGTCCTCGCGCGGCTCGAAGCCGGTCCGGCCTCCTTCACCGAGACGATGCGAGCCGCGGGCTTGGACGACTCCCCGAAGATGTCGTTCCACCTCCACCGGCTCGTCGAGATCGGCCTCATCGCCCGGGCCGAGGAGGAGTACCGCCTCACCCCCTCGGGCCAAGCGGCGATCGCGACGCTCCACCAGATGGAGTCGGCCGCCTCCCAGGTCGGGCGGCGGGACTTCGTCTTCCTGCAGGAGCGATCGGAGCCCCGGCCCTCCCGCCGCCGGTCGGCGACCCCGCCCGGGTAGACCGTCGCGCCCGCCGCGCAACCGGTGGTCGGAGCGGGAGCCTACTGGGCGTAGCGGTAGGCAGGGATCGAGAGGTCGGTGCCGGAAACCGGCGGGTCCATCAGGAACCGGGGCGCGACGTGCAGCTCGGCGATGGCACCGGCGTCGTCGGGCTCCCTCGACGTCGCGAGCGCCCGGTGGAGGCTCGGTCCTCGGGACCGGCGCCCGGGCGGCTCGGCCCGGGCGCCGGGGGGCTCGGCGGGGAAGGCTCCGGGGTTCGACGTCCTCCGGGGATCCCCTACGGCGGGCTCGTCAGGTGCGCCGGGAGAATGGCGCCCATGTAGAACCAGGCCGCGAGGAACGCGAGGAAGGCGAAGACCGGGAACCACGCGGTCAGCAGGTAGAAGGAGACGGGCAGACGGAACCCTCCCGAGGCCTCCGAGCTCGCCGCCGGGTCGCCGGGGGCGGGGCGGTACGCGAGGGAGAACGGCGCGAACGTCGGTCCGGGGTGGGCGAGGTACCAGTCGACCGCCAGGGCCGCGGGGAAGGCGAAGAAACCGGCCGCGGCGAAGGCCAGGTAGAGGAGGAAGGTCTCGAGCGGGTCCTTCGTGAGCCCGAGGTCCCCCGGACTCACGAGGGTCGTGTAGCCCCAGTAGCCGTACCAGGCCGTCGTGATCCCCGCGATCAGCGCGAGCAGCCCCGCGTACTCGAGGCGGAGCCCGAGGTAGGCGACGACGGCGTAGGCGATCAGGACCATCGCGAAGAGCATCACGACGTCTCCGAAGAAAATGTCGTAGGAGCCGAGGCCGTCCGAGAGGAGGAACGGCCAGGTCGTCTCGATGAAGAGCCCCAGGAACGCCGAGACCGCGCCGAGGATCCCGACCGGCACCGCGGAGCTCCGGAGGATGGCGCGGAGCCCGGCGGGGTCGTTCCGGCGGATCGCGAACAGCGCGCGCACCGACGTGTAGGTGAACACGGCGGCGGCGGTCAGGATCAGCGCGACGATGAGGCCCAGGTCGTCCACGAACGGCGCGAATCCCATGTTCCTTCCTTTCCCGGGCCCGCGGCGGGCCCGAGGGAGAAGGTCGTACGCCGGGGGATAAACGCCCCGTCAAGCGAAATTCATCCACCCCGGGCCCCAGCCCCGCGCGACCTCCGGGGAGGCCCCCCGGGCGCGGGAGGCTCCGAGCGCTCGAGCGCGCTAGTCGTCGGACTCGCGCTTGAGGATCGCGGTGAGCATGTCGCGGGCGCTCCGCCGGAACTCGTCGAGGTTCCCCTCGTTGACGAGCATCCCATCGGCGAGCGCGAAGGCGTTGCCGATCCCCCACTTCAGCTCGCGGCGGTCCCGGTCGAAGAACTCCTGGAGGCCGGCCCCGTCGTCGCCGCGCGAGCGGTGCATCATCCGGTCGTACCGCTTCTCCGGGCTCGAGTAGATCCCGAGCACGAAGAGGTCCCCGAAGTGGTGCCGGAAGACCGTGACCTCGCTGTCGGAGCGGCAGCCGTCGACCAGCATCTTCGTCTCCGTGAGCTTCGGCACCGCCCGCTGGGCCCAGACCCCGGCGCCGTGCTTGTCCCGCTCCTCCGAGGCGATGCGGCCGACGTTGGCGTTGTTGAGGGGCAGCCCCCGGCGGCGCGTCTCGTCCCGGACGAGGTCCCCCATCTTCAGCGTCGCGAGGCCGATGCCCCGCGCCACCTCGACGAGCTCGTCCTTGCCCGAGCCGGGCATGCCGACGGTGACGATGAGCTTCATGCCGGACGGGGCGGCTCCGGCGGGGGCGGTGGATACCCCCCCGCGGACGGGCCCATCCGTTCGGCCGCCTCGGCCTGGGTCACCATCTGCAGCTTGTCGGCGCGGGACTGGTAGCTCTTCGCCTCCTGCTCCTCGAGGCGGGACTTCTCGAGGTACAGGTCGACCTTCACCTTGAGCTCGGCCGTCTTCTGGGTCCGCTGCGCGGCCTTGAGCTCGAGGGCCCGGGCCTTGTGCTGGCGGTCGACGACCTTCTGCTGCAGCCGGCGGATCCGGTACTGCAGGCTCGTCACGTCCGAGCCGACGACGATCCCCTGGGTGCGCTGCGTCGAGGCCTGGATGTTCCGCTCGTACTGCCGCATCTCCGTCTCGAGCTCCGGGATCGCGGCGAGGACGGTCTGCGCCTTCTCGCGGAGGATGGCGGCCTGGTGACGAAGCTTGTCGATCTTCGTGTTGACCCGGGCGGCCCGGGTCTGGAAGCGGGCGGCGAGCTTCTCGTGCTTCGCCGCGTACTCCCGGAGCTTGGTGATGTCCCCGTACTGCTGGGTCCGCCACCGCGACTCGCGGTGCACGGCCGGGCCCGTCGAGGCGGGCGGGGGAGGGGGCGGAGGGTACGGTCCGCCGCCGGCCGACATGGACGCTCC
>JASHVI010000007.1 GCA_030039525.1 Thermoplasmata archaeon | reverse complement strand
CCGATCAGGAGCCCGAGGAGCCCGGCGCCCGGGAGGATCTCGAGCTCGACCGCCGCCGGGAGCTTCGAGGTCCCGAGGGCGGTGAGCGAGTAGGAGATCGTGACCGAGGTCCCCGGCTTGTAGCTCCCGTCGGAGTAGCTCGAGGCCGTCGAGACGGAGGCGGCCAGGGAGAGGCCGGTGATCAGGTCCGACTCCGCGGAGGCCGTGGCGATGGCCCCGCCCGAGGAGGTCTGGGCCACGACGTGGAACTCGATGTAGGTCGGCGGGGCGACGGTCGGGACCTTCACGCTGAACGAGGTCCCGCTCACCGGGCCGCTCGACAGCACGTTCCCGTTGTCGTCCTGCGCCTCCTCGTAGAAGGTCGCGCCGTTGAAGAGCTGGCCCTCCGTCTGGATCGTGACCGTGATCGTGTCGCCGGGCTGGTAGACGGTCTCGGAGGGGTTGATGAGGAGGGTCGGGGCGAGGACGGTCGCCTCCGCGTACTCGTCGACGGTGTCCGTCGCGTTCGCCGCCTCGACGGAGACCCAGAGGTTCCCCTGGAAGTCCGAGGGGAGCGCGGCGGAGAACGTGCCGGAGGTCGCCGTCGTGTTGATCGTGCCGAGGTCGAAGACCTGGTAGGGGGCGCCGGTGTCGCCGCCCGAGCCCTCCCCCCACGCCTCCCAGTAGTCGGCGGACCATCCGGGGGCCCCCGAGCTGCTCGAGCCTCCGAGGCTCCAGGTCCCGGTGGCGTTGTCGCCGCCGTAGTAGACGCCGGCGCCGAGCAGCACCTGCAGGCGGGCCACTGTCGGCGCCACCGACACGTAGAACCGGATCGAGTTGCCGAGCTTCACCGCCGGGTTCAGCGGGTCCGAGACGTTGACCTGGACCGAGTTCGCGTGCGAGCTCGAGAACTCGGTGCTGTTCGCCAGGAACACGAAGGAGGCGATGCCGGAGGAGTTGGTCGTGAGGGAGGTCGGCGTCCCCGAGGGGGCCGTCTCCATCGTCGTGCCGCTGTAGAAGGAGATCGCGCAGACGAGCCCGCTCTCCAGGACATCGCCGCTGTCGGAGTCGACGTCGACGGCGATCTGGACGAGGACGGGGGAGTTCGCGGGGAAGGTGGTGCAGCTGACGCCGCAGTTGAGGAAGCTCAGGCTCACCCCGGTGACGGCGCCGACGCCGACCGAGACCTGCCCCTGCACGCTCCAGTTCTCATACGGGGTCTTGGAGGACTGGTTCGCCCAGATCACGAAGGAGATGCTGCTGTAGGAGGCCGCGTCGGTCGGGACGGTGAACGGGATCGATCCGAGCGAGGCGACGGTGAGGTCCTTCGTGAGACCGGGCAGCGCCAGCGTCGACCCGGCCGCGGACTCGTAGAGTCCGACGATCTGCAGGCTGGAGACGTCGGTGAACGGCGCGGAATTCGCCGCGCGGTCGAGCCCCCAGTAGACGGTGCCGGAGTGGCCGGCGAGGTAGGAGTCCTGGTCGGTCTCCAGCGAGACCCCGTAGGCGTTCACGGTGAGGTTGATCTGGACCGAGGAGCCGCCGGCGGTGAGGTTGAGGACCCAGAGGCCGGAGTAGTTCAGCGCGTACGGGAGCTCGTAGAAGTTGCCCGTCCCGTAGCTGTCGTTGTGGTCGTCCGCGAAGGCGATGGTCCAGGTCGCCGCGGGGTTCGGGACGCCGTCGCGGGAGTAGTTCTGATCCGACAGCGTGACCGTGCCGGTGGTGTCGCCGCTGTAGTCGTCGGCGTCGAAGTAGATGGCGCCGGTATCGAGCCCGGGGGAGAAGTACCGGGTGGTCTCGTCGTACCCGTTGACCGCGGAGAGGGCGAGGACCGAGCCCGCCGGGTGCTCGCGAGCCCCGGCCGCCGCGACGATCGAGGGGACCGCCCCCAAGACCATGAGCGCGCTCAGCACCACCGCGAGGCCAACCACCGACTGCCGGGGCATGGTCGGGGCTGTGCCATTTCCCTATATAGTTTGACTTGTCGGGCGGAACCACCGTGAGACTCGGGCGCACGGGGCCGGGCCGGCCCGCCGAGGGAGCCGCCCGGAGTCGCGCGAGCGCCGCCCGTCCCGCGACCGGCCGATTCTACGCCCGCTGGATCGAGCTCCCCGGCCCGGGGGGGAGCCCCTCGACGGCGGCCCGCCGGCTCCAGTCGAGCTGGCTCCGCGAGCTCGACCGCGTCGGTCGCCTCGTGGCGGCGGGGCCGACCCGGGAGCCGCCCGGTCACCTGCTGATCCTGCGCGCCGCGGACCGCCGCGAGGCCGAACGGGCGCTGCGCTCCGACCCGTTCCGCCCCGATACCGAAGCTCCGGTCCGCCTCTGGGAGTGGAGCCCGGAGACCGCGGGGGCCGGGGTCAACCTCCCGCCCGCCCCCGGGCGCGGGGCGGGACGCCTCACCCAGCTCTACCGGATCTCCGTGTTCGTCCGCGACCAGCGGGCCGCGCGCGACTGGTACCGGGAAGCGCTCGGATTCGAGGTCCGCGAGGAGGACCCCTCCTCCGACCTGGTCGAGCTCTCGCTCGGGCCGGGGACGGCGGGCCTCGTGCTGGTCTGCCCGCAGCCCGCCTGGGGGGAGCGTCACTACGAGGAGGCGGCGGCGCGCGTCGGACAGGGCACCGGCATCGCCTTCCGTACGGACAGCGTCGAAGCGCTCGCCCTCCGGCTCCGGCACGCGGGGGCCCGCCTCACGCAGCCGCCGCGGGCCGAGCCTTGGGGGGGCCGGTCGATCCGATTCGCCGACCCGGACGGCAACGAGTTCCTCGCGGTCGACGCCGGACCCGGACGGCCGGAGCCGATCCCTCGGACCGTCCGGCGCCGCCACCGGCGGCGCGAGGAATCCGGCGGCTCGGAGCCCCTATAACCCGGCGGCCCCTCGGCGCGCCCGCCATGGGTGAGATCCTCCCCGGACTCCACCAGATCGACCCCCCGACCCCGAGCCCCGACTTCACGACGCACCTCTACCTGCTGAAGGACGGCCCGAAGGAGTGGACCCTCGTCGACACCGGCCTCCCGGGCGCCGACGCCGCGCTTCGG
>JASHVI010000056.1 GCA_030039525.1 Thermoplasmata archaeon | reverse complement strand
GACCCGGCCGACCTCGTCGACGACGTGCTCGCCGCGCTCCGGAAGGCCTAGGGATGCGCCCGGTACGGATCTACGACACCCGGACCCGCGAGACGCGCCGGCTCGTGCCGCGGGTTCCCCCGAAGGTGGGGCTCTTCGTCTGCGGCCTCACGCCGTACGACGACGCCCACCTCGGCCACGGCAAGCTCGCGGTGACGTTCGACGTCGTCGCGCGGACGCTCCGGCGCTTCGGCTACCGGGTCTTCTACGTCCAGAACGTGACGAACCTCGACGACAAGGTCCTGCGGCGGGCCGGCGAGCTCGGCCTCGACCCCCTGACCCTCTCGGAGCGGTACTTCCGGGGATGGACGGGGGCGATGGAGCGCCTCGGCGTCGCCTCGGTCAACTACTACCCGTTCGCCACCGACTACGTCCCGGAGATCCTCGCGCAGATCCAGGCGCTGATCGACCGGGGCTACGCCTACGCCGCCGGAGGGAGCGTCTACTACAGCGTCGCGCGCTTCGCGCCGTACGGCGAGCTCTCCGGGCAGCGCGTGGAGGCGCTGCGCCCCGGCGCGCGCGTCGCCGTCGAACCGGAGAAGCGGGCCCCCGAGGACTTCGTCCTCTGGAAGGCGGCGAGCCCCGGCGAGCCGACCTGGGAGAGCCCGTGGGGACCGGGGCGGCCCGGCTGGCACATCGAGGACACCGCGATCACCGTCCGCCTGCTGGGGGCCCGCTACGACCTCCACGGCGGCGCGACCGACCTCAAGTTCCCCCACCACGAGGCGGAGATCGCGCAGGCGGAGGCGGCGACCGGCGAGGCGCCGCTCGTCAACTTCTGGATGCACGCGGGGCTTCTCACGACCCAGGGGGAGAAGATGAGCAAGTCGATCGGCAACGTCTCGAGCCTCTCCGACGCGATCGAGGCCTGGGGACCGGAGGTCCTGCGCTTCTACTACCTCAACGCCCACTACCGCTCCCCCCTCGACTTCGACCCGGCCCGGAGCCTCGAGGAGTCCCGCGAGGCGTACGCGACGCTCGAGGGGGCCGCGCGCCGGCTGCGCGAGGGCTCGCAGGCGAGCCCGCCCGGCGAGGAGGGCCTTCCGCCGGCGGAGGGGCGCGCGATCGAGGCGCTGCTCGAGCGGCTGGACGAGCTGATGGCCGACGACTTCCGCACCCGGGAGGCGATCGCGCTGCTCTTCGAGCACGGACGCCGGGTCTCGGAGTTCCTCCCGAAGCTTCCCGCGCTCAACGCGGAGGCCCGGGAGGCCCTGGCCGCGCCGTACGCGTGGGCCCTCGAGGTCCTCGGGCTCTGCCCGGTCCGCCCGGGATCGGCGGAGGGGGCGGGCGGGGTCGAGGCGGCGCTCAACGCGCGGGAGCGGGCCCGCGGCCGGGGGGACTACGCCGAGGCCGACCGGATCCGCTCGGACCTCAACGAGGGCGGGATCGTGGTGGAGGACGGCCCGGGCGGGGCCCGCTGGCGTCGCGCCGGCCCGTCGGAGCCGTGATCGGCTTCGGCTTCCGATCCCACGGGGGCCCGGAGGTCCTCGGCCGCGTCGAGGTGCCGGATCCCACCCCGGGGCCGGGCGAGATCCTCGTCCGGGTCCGCTGCGCCGGCTTCAACCGGCTCGACCGGTTCACCCGCGACGGGATTCCGGGGGTCACCGTTCCCCTCCCCCACGTGCTCGGCTCGGACGGCAGCGGCGTGGTCGAGCGTCTCGGGGAAGGCGTCGAGTCCCCCGCGCCCGGGGCCCCGGTCCTCCTCAATCCCGGCCTCTGGGACGGCACCTGCCCGTCCTGCCGCGCGGGGCTCGAGTGCCTCTGCCGCTCCTTCCGGATCGTGGGGGAGCACACGCAGGGCACCGCCGCCCCCTGGGTCGTCGTGCCGGCGCGGAACGTCCATCCGAAACCGGAGCGTCTCAGCTTCGAGGAGGCGGCCGCCGCGCCCCTCGTCTTCCAGACCGCCTATCGGGCCCTCCGCTCGGTCGGACAGTTGAAAGCCGGGGAGCGCTGCGCCATCGTCGGAGCCGGCGGCGGGGTCGCGACCGCCGCGGTCCAGGTCGCCCGCGCCCTGGGGGCTCGCGTCGCGGTCGCGAGCCGCTCGGAGGCGAAGGCCCGCCGGGCGGAGGCGCTCGGCGCCGAGGCGCTCTCCTTCGGTCCGGAACGGCCCCTCGATCGGGTCCTCTGGGAGTGGAGCGGGAAGGAGGGCATCGACGTCCTCTTCGACTCCGTCGGTTCGGCGACCCTTCCCCGCTCCCTCCGCGCGATCGCCCGCGCCGGCCGGGTGGTCGTCATCGGCGCGACCTCGGGGCCCCTCGCCGAGATCGACCTGAGGACCCTCTTCTGGCGACAGGCCTCGATCCGGGGGAGCACGATGGCGACGGCCCGGGAGTTCGAGCAGGTCCTCGATTGGCTCGCGGAGGGGAAGGTCCGGCCCGTCATCGACCGGGCCTACCCGTTCGAGGCGGCCGAGGAGGCCTTCGCGCGCCTCGACGACCCGGAGCTCTTCGGCAAGGTCGTTCTGCGACTTCCCCCCGCCTAGACCGGACGGTCGTCGGAGGGCCCGGCCCCGCCCGGCGACGGCACCTTCTCCGGGCTCCCGGGGGCCGGGGGGAGGCGCTCCACCGGCGTGAAGTCGGCGGTACCGCGCGACCCGCGCGCGAATGATTATTATACCCCCACCCGGCCTAAATTTGGCCGTGGGCCGTCGAATTCG
>JASHVI010000055.1 GCA_030039525.1 Thermoplasmata archaeon | reverse complement strand
TACCGGGAGGCGGCGGAGGCGCTGTTCGACGGGACCCTGGCGCCGATCCGCCCGCTCCTCCGGTTCGTCGCGATCACCGGCTCGACCGCGTACGGCGGACCCGCGTCGGGGGAGGACTGCGACTTCTTCGCGACCACCCGGGACGGCACGCTCTGGCTCACGCTCCTTGTCGCGTACCTACGGCTCCGTCTGAGCGGTAGGTCGGCTCCCGCGGGGGGCCCGAGCGCCTGGTGCTTCAACTACGTCCGCGAGGAGAGCGAGGTCCGGCGGGAGCTCGCGACGCCGGCCGGCTTCCTGGTCGCGCGGGAGCTGCTCACCGCGGTCCCGATCGTGGGCGCCGCGGAGTATCGCGCGATGCTCGACTCCCTCGGGTGGGTCCGGCAGGAGGTCCCGCGATCCCGGGAATCGGGGGAGCCGGGGCGGGGGGGCGCTTCGGACGTCGGCCGACCGGCGGCCGCGGCCCTCCGTGCGGCCAACGCGCTCGTCTTCCCGCTCGTGGCCGCCTATCTGCAGCTGGTAGGGCTCGTCGCGAACCACCGCCTCCGGCGGCAGGGCCGTGGCGAGGAGCGGTTCCGCACGGTCAGCGGACGCCGGGCGCTGACCCTGCGCTCGGCGAAGTTCGAGGACCTCGGGCGGCTCTACGAGGGGACCTCGCTCACTCCCGGGGAGCGCGCGGCCAACGGATCGGGGCTCCCCCCGGACGCCACCGGCTCCCCGTCGCCCACGCCAGTCCCAGCCCCTCGGCCGCGGCCAGAGGGAGCAGCAGGCGGAGTCCCTCGCGACGCCCCTGCGCCACCCGCCACAGGAACCTGATCGCCGACGCGGGGTGGGCGAGCGCCCACCGCTGCAGGGTCATCGGTGCGACGCCGACCTCGCGGAGGACCTGCCCGTGGCCGTACCGGATCCGGGCGCGCTGCCGCACATGGTCCCGGAAGCGTCGGGCCGACTCGATGCGGACCTCACCCTCCGGTACGTAGAGGATCGGCGCCCCCCGTCGGCTCAGCCACGCGCCGATGAAGCTCCCGTCGTTGACGATCCCCTCCCGGAGCGGCGGGAGGTCGCCCGCGGAGAGGACGAGCAGCTCGTCGGAGAGGTTCGTCGCGGCGCCCTCGGCGGCGACGAACGCGTGGAACCGGTCGTGGAGCTCCCAGAGGAGCTCGATCGACTGGCTGAACCGGCCCGGTCGGCCCTCGGGAGCGACGAGCCGGGGCATCGCCGCCCACGGGGCGCTCCGCCCCGCGCCGGCGTCGAGGAGGGCGGCCACCGAGCCGGGCATCGCCTCGGCGTCGGCGTTGAGCAGGACGAGGTGCGTCGCCCCGTTGGCCCGGGAGAGGACGGTCTCGAGCGCGGCCGACTTGCCGCGCCGCTCGGCCTCCTCGATGACCTCGACCCGGGGGTCGATCCCGAGGGCGCTTCGGGCGGTCCCGTCGGTGCAGCCGCTCGCCACGACGAGGAGCTTCTGCCAGTAGGCCCCCTCGGGCAGCCGCTGATCGAGGAGCGACCGGATCGCATTGGCGACCACGGGGGCGTCGTTGTGCGCGACGACGCCGCCCAAGAGGCGACGCTCCTCCACGCCGGCTCGGAGCGCGAGGGCTCGAGAAATCCTAGCCTGTCGGAGGGCTCTTCGGGGCGGAGGGCGCCGGGGTCGTCGGCTTCACGGGGGGCGGGAGACCGGCCGGCGTCGCGTCGTCGTCGACGGGCTTTCGGCTCGGGTCGCTCATGGCGGTCGATTCGTCGGTCTCCGCCTTGATCTCCTCTTCGATCGCCTTGATCTCGCCGGCGAGCTCCTCCTGCTTCGGGATCGGGCCGAGGACGTCGTCGACCTTCCCGATGCGGGTCTCGAGCTCGTCCATGGTGCTGAGCGTGCGGTCGGGGACCGTCCGGGAGGTGCCGAGGTACTCGCTCGCGCCCTCCATGAGGCGCGTGAACTCGAACGGGAAGAGGATCTTCGTCGCCGGCCCGCTCGACATCTCGGTCACGGTGTCGAGCGAGAGGACGGTGAGGGCCTTGGCGTCGAGGGTCCCCGCTCCGAGCGAGAGGATCCGGAGCCGCTGGCTCTCCCCCTGGGCCTCCAGGATGGTGGCGACCCGGGTCCCCTCCGCCTCGAGGATCTTCGACTGCCGGAGCCCCTCCGCCTGCAGGATCCGGGATCGCTTCTGCCCCTCCGAGACGAGGATCGCCGAGCGCTTCTCGCCGTCGGCGCGCAGCACCGCGGCCCGCCGCTGGCGCTCGGCGGCCGTCTGCTCCTCCATCGCGGCCTTCACGGGCCCGACGGGGTCGACCTCCTTGATCTCGACGGCCTCGACGCGGACCCCCCAGCGGTCGGTCGCCTCGTCGAGGATGTCGCGGAGCCGGGCGTTGATCCGCTCCCGGTTGTAGAGGATCTCGTCGAGCTCCATGTCGCCGATGACGCTCCGGAGCGTCGTCTGGGCGAGGGCGACCGTCGCGACGTGGTAGTCCTGGACCTGGAAGAGCGCCTTCAGCGAGTCGACCACCTTGATGTAGATGATCGCGTCGACGTTCGTCGGCGAGTTGTCCTTCGTGATCACTTCCTGGCGCGGCACCTCGAGGACCTGCGTCCGCAGGTCGACGAGCTGGACCGTCGCGATCGGGCTCACCGTGTGGTACCCCGGGCTCAAGAGCCGCTTGAAGGACCCCAGCAGGACGACGACGCCCTGCTGGTAGGGCATCACCGTCTTGATCGTCAGGGCGAGGATGATGATGAGGATGAATACCAGGACGACGATGACCGCGACCGCCGTGACGACCGGGTCTACCATCTCCGCCCTCCTCGGCCCGCGTTCTTCGGCACTTCCTTAGCTCCCCGCCGGCGCGCTCTCCGGGAGCGGGACGACCTCGAGGCTCACGCCCTCGCCCCCGAGGATCCGGACCTTGGCGCCGGTCGGGATCGGCACGCGGGAGCGGGCCGACCAGATCTCCGAGCGGACGCGGACCTTGCCCCGGAGCGAGTCCGGCACCACGGGCGCGACGACGATCCCCTCGAGGCCGGCGAGCGTGGAGGGGATGGTGACCATCGGCGGGTGGACCGGGGCGACCCGCTTGTAGTACATGATGGAGACCGCGGTGGCGACCAGCGCGCAGAGGAGCACGATCGCCGGACCGAGGATCGTGTCGGTGAGGAACCCGGGGAGGATGATGTACATGATCCCGGAGACGAGGATCACCGTCCCGGGGATCAGCAGGAAGACCCCGGGGTGCAGGAGCTCCCCGACGAAGAGCCCGACCCCGATCAGGATCAGGAGGATCCCGATCGCCGCGCCGGCATCGGACATTCGGGACGCGGGGAGCGCGGCGCCGTGGATAAGCTCTGGGGCGCGGGCAGCCCGCCGTTCAGCGGATGTAGCTCGCGCTCGCGTCGAGGTCGAAGCGAGAGACGACCTTCAGGTGGCGCCCGACGCCGCGGGGGGCCGACGCGAGGTACGGGAACATCGACCAGAGGTCCCCGGCGGCCATCCGGGCCGCGGGATGCTCTGGCCCGAAGACCGTCCGGGCGACCTCGGCGGTCACGGGCCGCACGGCCGCCTCGTCGAGGTAGCCGAGGGCGTGCAGGTACTCGTGC
>JASHVI010000054.1 GCA_030039525.1 Thermoplasmata archaeon | reverse complement strand
GATCGTGACCACGTCCCCGCCGAGGCGGTCCTTGAGCTCGCTCGGGGTCCCGGAGGCCACGATCTTCCCGTGGTCGATGATCGCGATCCGGTCGCAGAAGTTGTCGGCCTCGTCGAGGTAGTGGGTCGTCACGAAGACGGTGAGCTTCGACTCCCGGCGCAGCTTCTGGATGAAGTCCCAGAACCCGGCCCGGCCCTGGGGATCGAGCCCGAGCGTCGGCTCGTCGAGGAAGAGGATCTTCGGCTCGTGGATGAGTCCCACGGCGAGCTCGAGCCGGCGGCGCATCCCGCCCGAGTAGGTCTTCGTGAGCCGGTCCCCGGCGTCGCCGAGCTGCATCCGCTCGAGGAGGGAGGCGGCGCGCGCCTTCCCCTCGCTGCGGGAGAGGCCGTAGCAGCCGGCGGCGAGCTCCAGGTTCTCCCGACCGGTGAGGTCGCCGTCGGCCGTCGACTCCTGGAAGATCACGCCGATCCGCTTCTTCACCGCCTCGGGCTCCCGGCCGACGTCGAGGCCGTCGATCCGGGCCAGCCCCGCGGTGGGCCGCAGCCCGGCGCTCAGCATCGAGACGGTGGTCGTCTTCCCCGCGCCGTTCGGCCCGAGGAACCCGAAGCACTCGCCCGGATGGACGAGGAAGCTGATCCCGGCGACGGCCTCGACCTTGCCGCCGAACGTCTTCCGAAGGTCCTGGGCCTCGATGGGCTCGGGCATCGCGGCGCCAGCGCCGGGGGCCCCCAAAAGTCCTGCTCACCCCCGGCGCGCGCTCGGAGAGAGCGGACCGGCGTCCTCGCGCGAGAGCCTCCATGGCTCCGGTGCGCACCCCTTATCCCGTGCGGCCGATATTCCGGCCGATGCCCCGGACGCGACGGGTGACCGTCCGGGGGGGTCGAACCTTCGAATACATCGCGCAAGGCCATGGACCCGCGACGCTGCTGGTGCATCCCGGCGGGCCCGGCTACACGTACCACTACCTTCGCCCGCTCATGCGGCTCGCGAACGCGAACCTGCGGGTGATCCTGTTCAATCCCCGGGGGGTCGGGAACTCCTGGGGACCGAGGCGGCCGGCCGACTACACGGTCGGCAACCTCGCCGAGGACGTCGACGCACTGCGCGCCGCCCTCGACATCGACGAGCTCCACCTGCTCGGCTTCTCCTTCGGCGGCTTCGTCGCGCTCGAGTACGCGCACCGCTTCGAGCGGTACGAGAACCGGCTGACGTCGCTCCTGCTCTGCGACTCCGCCGGGAGCGCGGAGGAGCTCCGCCAGGCGATGCGGCTCATGCTCTCGAAGGCCTCCCCGAAGACCCGCAAGCGCCTCGGGGAGCTGGAGCGGGCGAAGGAGTTCGAGAGCGACGAGTACCGCACGCTCGTCGAACGGATCTGGGCGCCGTTCAACACCCGGTTCCTCAGCGGGACGCCGAGGGACCTGAAGGCGACGAAGCTCGCCACGGACGTCTACCGGGCCCTGGTGACCCGGACCGGGAACGAGTTCGCGCTCGACGGGACCGCCTCCCGATGGGACGGGCGGAGGTACTACGCGAAGATCGAGGTCCCGACGCTCGTGCTCGTCGGCCGGTACGACTACTTCCTCGAGGCCTCGGCGGAGATGGCGGAGCGCATCGTCCCCGCGCACCTTAGGGTCCTTCCCCGGGCCAGCCATTTCGCCCATCTGGAGCAGCCGAAGGAATTCCTGAACACGGTCCGGGAGTTCCTGGCGGACGTCACCGGCGAGTAGGGTCCGCCGCTCCCTGCGGGGCGAACGGCCAAGAGCGGCCGCGGCGATTCCCCGGCCGCCGATGCCGTCGAGCGCCCGGGCCCGCGCCGAACGGTTCCGTGAGCTCCACCACGGGGCCACGCCGCTCCTTCTTCCGGGGGCCTGGGACGTCGCGAGCGCCCGGCTCTTCGAGGAGCTCGGGTTCCCGGCGGTCTCCACCTCGAGCCTCGGCCTCCTCGCGTCGCTCGGCTACCCGGACGGCGAGGAGATCGGGCGCGCCGGGCTGGTGAAGGTCATCGCGCGGATCGCCGCAGCCCTCGCCGTTCCGCTCTCGGCGGACATCGTCTCCGGGTTCGGCTCGAGCCCGCGGGAGGTGGTGCGGACCGTCCGCGCCGTCGTGCGAGCGGGAGCGATCGGAGTCAACGTCGAGGACGTCCAGCACGCCTCCCATAGGCTCTACCCGCTGGAGCGCCAGCTCGAGCGCCTCCGACCCCTCGTGCGCCTTCGGGACGAGGGCGAGGTCCCGTTCCTCCTCAACGCCCGCACCGACGCGTTCCGACGGGCCCCGGGAGAGGAGTCGGAGCGGCTCCAGGAGGCGATCCGGAGGGCGACCGCCTTCCGCGACCTCGGCGCGGACTGCGTCTTCCCGATGGGCCTCACCGAGGCCGGCTCCATCGAGCGGTTCGTCCGCGAGCTCGACTGTCCGGTGAACGTGATGGTCCGACGAGGGCTCCCGTCAGTGCCGGAGCTCGGCCGGCTGGGCGTCGCCCGGGTGAGCTTCGGACCGACCGCGTCGTACGCTGCGCTGGGATTCCTCCGACGGGCCATCCGGGAGCTGCGGACCACCGGGACCTACGACGCCCTCCTCCACGACGCGATCTCCTTCGAGGAGCTGGGCGCGCTGGCGGTTCGAGCCCCCCCGCCGGCGCGTCGCCGCGCCCGCCGGTAGGTTCCGGGGTCGGCGCGCGCGGCCCGCGAGCGCCGCCCGAGGCCAAAACGTATATAGATTAGGCAAAGTGCGGCACCCCTTGTCGGCGGTCGCCGCCATCGCGGCTCCCACCGGTGCCCGGATGAGCGAGTCGACCCGCACGGTCTCCGAGGGCGAGTACACTCGCTTCGAGCGGGCGCGGATCCTCGGCGCGCGGGCCCTTCAGGTCTCCCTCGGGGCCCCGATCCTCATCGACGTGCCGACCGAGCTCATCGACCCGGTCGAGATCGCCGAGCGGGAGTTCCGCGAGGGCGCGATCCCGATCACGGTCCGCCGCGGGACCGCCGCCTCGTAGGCCCTCGGCTCAGATCTCCGCCGATTCGAGCGCCGACGGGCAGAGGCAGCGCGACTCGGTCGCCGCCCGGGGGATGAGCGACTCCAGGATCCGGTGCATCCGGCCGGCGTTCGTCCGGACCACCTCGGTGATCTCCTTCGCGTCGACGGGGCGCTCGGCCCAGACGTCGTAGTCGGTCACCATCGCGAGCGTGACGTAGCACTTCCCGCGCTCCCGGGCGAGCGTCACCTCCGGGACGAGGGTCATGCCGATCAGGTCGGCGTACTCCCGGTAGAACCGGGACTCCGCCCGCGTCGAGAACCTCGGGCCCTCCACGCAGACGTAGGTGCCGCCGACCCGGAAGGGAAAGCCGGCGTCGTCCCCCGCGAGGGTCGCGTGGGCGGTGAGGTCCGGGCAGAACGGGTCGGCGAGGGAGACGTGGTAGACCTTGCCGCCGTCGAAGAAGGTCGTCGGCCGGGACTTCGTGAAGTCGAGGAACTGGTCCGGGAGCACGAAGCTCCCCGGCGAGATCTCGTCCCGCAGCGAGCCCACCGAGCTCACCGTGATGATCGCGTCGGCGCCGAGGCTGCAGAGGGCGTCGATGTTCGCCCGGTAGTTGATCCGGTGCGGAGGGATCGCGTGGCCCGGCCCGTGCCGGGCGAGGAAGAGGGTCCGGACGCCGCCGACGAGCCCCTCCTCGACCGGGCTCGACGGGGCCCCCCAGGGGGTCGAGACCCGGTGGGTCTTCGAGGGGCCGTCCTTGAAGAGCCGGACGATGCCGGAGCCGCCGATCAGCCCGATGGTGCGCCGGGGACCGGTCACGGCCCGCCGCCCGACGCGCCGCCCCGGCCCCGGAGCAGCTTCGCCATCGTGAGGTCGCCCCGGGTCCGCTCGAGCAACGCGCGGGCCATGTCCTGCTTGGGCTTGAGCGCGACGATGGCCCGCGTGGTGTCGAACCGCATCAGCGAGCGCAGCAGGTGGTCCATGAGCGCGAGGTCCCGCTCGGCGCCGGCCAGGTCCCCCTCGCCGAGCCGGTCGAGGACGAGCCGGCGGACCTCTCCGACGACGTCCCCGAGCCCCAGCAGGTAGATCTCGACGTCCACGCCGAGCTCCTCGGGGCCGGGGAGCCGGGAGCTCGAGACGATCGCCCCCAGGAGCGCCGCCTCGACGCTCTCCTGCAGGGCATCGTGGGCGAGCCCTTCCTCACCGTGGCCCTCCCCCCGGAGCCACTCCGAGAGCTGCGCGGCCTCCCGTCGGATCTCGGCGAGCTCGGCCGACTCGTCGGAGCCCTCGTGGAGCCTCGCCATCGACCCCTGGGCCCTCCGGCGCAGCCGGCGGGCCCGCTCGTGCAGCCCGTCGCGCCGGGCCTCCCGCTCCTTCAGGTGCCGGTCGATCGCCGCGAGCGACGGCTCGTTCAGCCGGCGGACGTCGGCGGGACGGTCAGCGGAAGAGGGTGAACCGGTCACCGTCCTCCCCCCCGTCGAGGATCCCGAGCCGCACCCCGGCGTCGAGCCACCCGTGGGCGTAGCTCGCCGCGGCGAGCGCGCGGTCCCGGTCCCCCTCGGCGAGGAAGTGCCGGGCGTCGGCGAGGTAGGCGCGGGCCATCGAGAGGAAGTCGTCGGAGGCGCCGGAAAGGAAGGAGCGGACCGGGACGCCGGGCCGGACGCGTCGGAGGGCCTCGTCGGTGAGGGCGAGGTACTTCTCGAGCAGCGGCGGCGCGCCGGACACGGGTATCCTAGGTGCTCGGACCGAACGCGCGATCGCGCCTCAGCCCTTCGGCACCTTCTCCCAGTCCTTCAGGAATCGCGCGAGCCCGAGGTCGGTGAGCGGGTGCTGGACGAGCTTCTCCATCACCGAGAACGGCATCGTCGCGATGTCGGCCCCGGCCTTCGCCGCCTCGAGGACGTGGATCGGATGGCGGACCGACGCGACGAGGACCTCGGTCTTGAAGCCGTAGTTCCGGTAGATCGGCACGATCTCGCGGATGAGGTCCATCCCCACCTGGCTCTGGTCGTCGAGCCGCCCGATGAACGGGGAGACGTAGGCGGCCCCGACCTTCGCGGCCAGGAGGGCCTGCGTCGCCGAGAAGACGAGGGTCATGTTGACGCGCGTCCCCTCCGAGGCGAGGACCTTCGTCGCCTTGAGGCCCGCCGGCGTCATCGGGACCTTGACGTAGATCGCCGGGTCGAGGGCCCGAAGGCGCCGCCCCTCCGAGAGCATCCCGGGGGTCTCCGTCGCGACGACCTCGGCGGAGACCGAGGGGACGCCGAGGGCGCAGATCTCCCGCAGGACCTCCTCGAAGAGCCGCCCCTCCTTCGCGACGAGGCTGGGGTTCGTCGTGACCCCGTCGAGGATCCCGACGTCCCACATCCGCCGGATCTCCGACACGCTGGCCGTGTCGAGGAAGAGCTTCATCGCCGGCGCCCCGTCGCTTCGGCCTAATTGACCTTACCGCGGCCTCGCAGGAGCTCCCAGGCCTCCTCGAGGGCCCGCTCCTTCGAGAGCCCGTAGCGGTCGAGCAGGAGCCAGGGGTCGCCGGACTCCCCGAAGAGGTCCGGGACGCCGATCCGCCGCACCGGCACCGGGTACGCCTCGCTCGTCGCGGCCGCGACGAGCGCCCCGAGGCCGGTCAGGACGGAGTGCTCCTCGAGGGTGAGGATGGCGCCGGTCTCCCGGGCCGCCTTGAGGAGCGCCTTCTCGTCGAAGGGCTTGATCGAGGCGAAGTCGAGGACCCGGGCCTCGACGCCAACCTTGTGGAGCTCCTCCGCGACCTCCAGGGCCCGGGCGACCATCGCCCCGACCGCGACGAGGGTGAGGTCGGAGCCCGGCCGGAGCTCGGCGGCCTTCCCGAGGGCGAAGCTCCCGTCGGTGACGACCGGGAGGTTCTCCCGGGTGAGCCGGACGTACGCCGGCCCCTGGAACTCGGTGATCGCCCGGACGGCCGCCCGGGTGGTGGGGGCGTCCGAGGGCGCGATGACGGTCATCCCGGGGAGGCCCCGCATCAGCGCGAGGTCCTCGAGCATCTGGTGGGTCCCGCCGTCGCCGCCGACGAGGAGGCCGCCGTGCGTCGCCACGATCTTGACGTTCGCATGGTTGTAGCAGACCGACTGGCGGACCATGTTGTAGGCCTGGCCCGCGGCGAAGATCGCGAAGGTGCTCGCGAAGACGGTCCTTCCGGAGAGCGCCATCCCCGCGGCCATCGTGACCATCGTCGGTTCCATCACGCCGACGTTGAAGAACCGCTCCGGGTACTTCTTCCCGAAGAGCTGGGTCCGCGTCGATCCCGAGAGGTCGGCGTCGAGCACGACCAGTTCCGGGTCGGCGTCGCCGCGGGCGACGAGCTCGACGCCGTAGGCGTCGCGGAGGCTCTCGGACTTGCCGGTCATCCGGTCAGGCTCCCGCCCCCGAGCTCGGCGAGGGCCTTCTCGGCCTCCTCCTTCGTCGGGGGCTTCCCGTGGTAGACGTGGGTCCGCTCCATGAACGAGACCCCCTTGCCCTTCACCGTGCGCGCCACGATCGCCGTGGGACGCCCCTTGGTCGAGCGGGCCGTATCGAGGGCCCCGAGGATCGCCGGGAAGTCGTGGCCGTCGATGTCGAGGGTCTCGTACCGGAAGGCGCGGAACTTCTCGGCGATCGGCTCGATCCCCATGAGGGCCTCGGTGTCGCCGTCGGTCTCGTACTGGTTCCGGTCGAGGATCACGGTGAGGTTGTCGAGCTTGTAGTGCCCGCCGGCCATCAGCGCCTCCCAGGTCGGGCCGGCCTGGCACTCCCCGTCGCCGAGGATGGCGTAGACCCGCGCCGCTCCCTTCCGGAGGCGCTGGTCGAGCGCCATGCCGACGGCCATGCCGATCCCCTGCCCGAGGCAGCCCGTGGAGGCCTCGATCACCGGGAGCTTGTTCCGGTCGACGTGACCCTGGAGCCGGCTCCCCAGCTTGCGGAGGGTGAGGAGCTCCTCGACCGGAAGGAAGCCCCGGCGCGCGAGCGCGGAGTAGAGTGCGGGAGCCGCGTGCCCCTTCGAGAGGACGAGCCGGTCCCGGTCGGGGGCGTCGGGGTGGGCCGGGTCGAGCCGGAGCTCGTGGAAGACCAGCGCGGTGACGAGGTCGGTGACCGAGAGGCTCCCCCCGGGGTGCCCGCCCCCGGCGGCGTAGGTCATCCGGATGATGTCCTTGCGGATCTCGCGCGCCGTCGTCCGGAGCGCGTCGAGGTCGGCGGTCGCCGCCACGGCGCTCATCGGCGGCGCGCCGAGTAAGGGTGCGCTATTTAGGGGTTCGCGCGCGTCGTCGGGCCGGCGCCTTCTTCGCCGATGGTTTCACCGGTCCGAGGAGGCTGCGCAGCGTCGCCAGGTCGCGCCGGTACCCTTCGTAGTCGTCGTCGTCCGCGTCGAGCGGGGTCTCGAGGTACCCGGGGCGGTCGGCCCAGCGCGGGTCGGTGACGAGGGGCCGGAACCCCTCGGCCCCGATCGTCCCCTTCCCGATGTTCTCGTGGCGGTCCAAGTGGGAGCCGAGCGGCGCCTTCGCGTCGTTGAGGTGGAAGGCCCCCACGGCCTGTTCGCCGAAGGTCTCCTCGATCTCGGAGAGGAGCGCCTGGTACCCCTCGGGGCTCCGGAAGTCGTGGCCGGCGGCGAACATGTGGCAGGTGTCCAGCGCGACGCCGGCCCGCTTCGGGTCCCGGATCCGTCGGAGCACCTCGGCGAGGTTCGAGAAGTCGGTGCAGATCGTCGAGCCCTGGCCGGCGGAGTTCTCGAGGAGCGCCCGGACCTTGTAGCCGTCCGTCGCCTCGAAGGCCTCGTCGAGCGAGGCGA
>JASHVI010000053.1 GCA_030039525.1 Thermoplasmata archaeon | reverse complement strand
TCGTCGGCGAGGCTATCCAGGGCTTCCGACGCGCGGAGGGCGAGCGCCCGATCGTGGGGTTCGCGGGGGCCCCGTTCACGCTCGCCGCGTATCTCGTGGAAGGCGGGGCGTCGCGGGAGTACGCCGAGACGCGCCGTCTCCTGTACCGGGACCCCGGGCTCTTCGGGGGCCTGCTCGACCGGCTCACCGACCTCACGATCGACTACCTCCGGCTGCAGGCCCGCGCCGGGGCCGGCGCGCTCCAGCTCTTCGACACGTGGGTCGGCCTCTTGCCGGTCGAGCCGTTCGTCCGCGTCGTCCGTCCGAGGCTGCGGAGGATCTTCGAGGCCCTCCGGGGCACCGGGCTCCCCACGATCTACTTCTCCACGAGCTCCGCCCACCTGCTCGAGGCGACCTCGGAGCTCGGCGCCGACGCCCTCGGCGTCGACTGGAGGCTCCCGCTCGGGGCGGTCCGCGCCCGCGTGCCGGCCGGGCTCGCCCTGCAGGGGAACCTCGACCCGGGGGCGCTGCTCGGGACCCCGGCCGCCCTGAGGGCGGCGGCCTCCGGGGTCCTCGAGGAGCTTCCGGACCGGCGCGCACACGTATTCAACCTCGGGCACGGTGTCCTCCCCGAGACCCCTCCGGAGGCGGTGGCCGCGCTGGTCGAATTCGTGCACGAGAACGGGCGGCCGCCGGAGGCTCCGTGAGCTCGACCGCGGTGCTGCTGATGGGCTACGGGAGCCCGCAGGGTCCGGAGGAGCTCCCGGAGTACCTCGCGGACGTCCTCCACCACCGTCCCAGCGAGGCGATGGTGGAGGAGTACACCCGACGGTACGGCCTCATCGGAGGCTCTCCGCAGCGCCGGATCCTCGACTCGCTCCGATCGAAGCTCGAGCGACGGCTGCGGCCGGAGGGTCTACCGGTCTACCTCGGCGTGAAGCACTGGCGGCCGAACGTGGCCGAGGTCCTCCCCGCGATCGTCCGCGACGGGCACGACCGGGTCTTGGCGATCCCCCTGTCCCCGTACGCCTCCACCTGGATCCTCGAGCCGTACCGTAGGACCCTCGAGGCCGGCCGCCAAGCCTCCGCGAAGGCCCCCGAGGTCGAGCTCCGATCCGCCTGGCACCTCGACCCCCACTTCCTCGGATACTGGTCGACGGCGATCCACCGCGAGCTCGACCGGCTCGGGGATCCGACGGCGACCACCCTCCTCTCCGCCCACAGCCTCCCGAAGCGGTACGAGGAGCTCGGCGACCCGTACCCGTCGATCCTCACCGAGACGGCCGACGCGATCGCCCGGCGGGGGGCGCTCGAGCGCTGGGCCTTCACCTTCCAGAGCGCCGGGAACACGACCGAGCCGTGGCTCGGGCCGGACATCACCGAGCGGATCGTCGAGGCGAAGCGGGCCGGCGCGACGACCGCCCTGGTCGCCTCCTTTGGGTTCGTCTTCGACCATCTGGAGGTCCTGTACGACCTCGACATCGTCGTCCGCCAGTTCGCGACCGAGCAGGGGGTGCGGTACCACCGGGTGCCGACCCCGAACGACTCCGACGAGATCGTCGAGGCGCTCGCGAACGTGGCGGCGCGGGCCCCCGCGTCGGCCGCCGGGTAGGCCCGAGCGCCCCCCGGAGGCGCTCCGGCGCCCGGAACGACACGGCCGGGAGCCCCGGCTCGGCCGAGAGGCGCCGCCCCGACCATCTCTTGAGTTTAAGTAGAGGGCCCCGGTAGGCCTTCTCCCGACGCGCCCATGGCCGACCGACCGGATGGAACGGGCCGAGGGGTCAGGGACCCCCCGGCTTCAAGAGGCTGAGGCCGGTTCGGTCGAAGGCCACCTCGGGCGGGTGCGGAGCGCGTCAGGGCGGCAGGGATTCCGAAGATGGTGCGGTGGCGAAGAGCGGGCGTGGCGATGTCCTGGACGATCCTCCTGCTCGCCGTCGGCCTCGTCGCGGGCCAGCCGCTCGCGGCGGAGGTCGCCGGACCCAGCACGGTACCGGTCACCACGGCCCCGCCGCAGGGCGCCCTCTCGGTCGGACCGGTCGGGAGCCTCCCGACCCTGGCCCCCCACGCCTCGACCTCCAACCTGACGTTCCCGCGCACCGTCCTGATCGAGACCTTCACCGGCGTCTGGTGCATCCACTGCCCGTACGAGTCCCAGGCGCTCTACGACATCGATGTCAACGCGAGCCACAGCGCCGTCGCGATCGCTGAATTGCACATCTGCGCCTTCGGCCAGGGCCAGAGCCCCTGCCTCGACAACTACGTCCCGCCGGACAACACCTCCTACCAGCGCATCGACTACTACGACACCTGCGGCGGGGTTCCCGACGTCTTCTTCGACGGGCAGCACGACGTCTGCGGCGCCTACCCGTCGCAGGCGACGATGCGGAACGCCTACCTCGACGATATCGCGAACGCCTCGCGGTACCCCGGGAACGTCTCCATCACGGACAACGCGGTCCGCTCGGTCGTCGTCAACGGGACGAACACGACCCCGGTCATCGTCGACCACGTGAATATCACCTCGGGGCTCACCGGCTCGTACAACGAGGTGAGCTACCTCATGGAGTACATCGGCAAGCGCAACGTCACCGTCGGCTACGGGCCCCACGACGTGGCCTGGGTCGTCCGGGAGACCCTCCGGAACCACCCGGTGAACCTCACCGCGGGCGAGACGACGCCGCTCACGATCACCGGCGACTTCCTCCCGAGCTGGAACCAGGCGAACATGAGCGTGATCTCCTTCGTCCAGGACAACGCGACCAAGGTCGTGGAGAACTCGAACTTCGCCATCATGAACACGATGGCGACCTCGGTCTCCGCCACCAAGACCACGGTGGACGCGGGGGACGCCAGCGGCATCACCGTCACCGCGACGAACACGACGACCGGCGACCCGGTGGTCGGAGCGACCGTCACCTTCAACTCGAGCGCGGGAGGCTCCTTTGACCCGGCGACGGGCGTGACGGGCGCGAACGGCGAGTTCACCACCACCTTCACCGCCCCCGACGTCACCTCCCAGGTGGCGGCCGTCGTGACCGCCCTGGTGACCGACACGGGGTACTCGATCGGCAACGCGACGACCGCGGTCGTCGTCCTGCCCCTCTACCCGCCGGCCGAGCCGACGGGCCTCGCCGTCCTGCCGGGGGTCTCGGCGCTCACCCTCAACTGGACCGCCCCCTCGACCGGCGCGGGCGGGGTCACCTACTTCCTCTACGTCTCCGACGCGCTCGCGGGGCCGTTCACGTTCCTCACGACGACCTCGACCCCGAGCTTCACGGACTCCGGCCTCGCGCCGGGCCAGACGCTCTGGTTCCAGGTCTCCGCCCAGGACGTCGGGGGGTTCTCCTCGAACACCTCGGCCGTCTCCGCGACGCCGGTGAACGTCCAGCCGGTCGGGCTCCCGCTGACCGTCGGCTGGTGGATCGCGCTGGACGGACAGAACCTCACGGACAACCTCGGGAGCCCCGAGCTCCTCTTCCTGCCCTCCGGGCTCAACACCTACTCGTACGGCTCGACCTCGTACGGGCTCGTGCCCTCGGAGAGCGCGATGGGCTCGGTCAGCGTCTCGACGACGCCGCTGACCCTCAACCTCACCTTCGCCCCGCGGCTCGCGACCCTCTCCGGGACGGTCTCGCCGACGAGCGCCTTGGTGAGCTTCAACGGGACGACGCTCTCGGTGTCGAGCGGCGGCACCTTCTCCTGGATCTCCCCGCCGGGGACGTACCTGCTGAACGTCTCCGCGAGCGGCTACGTCCCGTACTCGAAGGCGATCACGCTCACGCCGGGCAACGTCTCCAGCGTCACGGTCTCGCTCACCCCGTCGAAGACGACCGGCGGGACGATCGCGCCCTCCAACAGCGGCTTCTCGGGCAGCGAGGAGGTCGAGATCCTCGCCGTCGTCGCGGCCGTCGTGGTCGCGGGCGTGCTCGGGAGCCTCGTCCTCATGTCGCGGTCCCGCCCGAAGGCGCCCCCGCCCCGATCCGGGGCCCGGCCGGCCGCCCGTCCTCCGCCGCAGGCGCCCCCGAAGTCCCCGTAGGCCGATGGAGCGCACCGGAAGGGCCGACCGCCGACCGATGTGCCGGAGCGGTGGGCCGAGGGGCTCCCGTCGCGCCCTCCCCATCGCCCCGCTCGCGGCGCTCCTCGCGGTCCTCGCGATCGGCGGCGTATCGGCCGGGCATCCCGCGGGCGCCCTCGCGCCCGCGACGCTCTCGGCGGTCCCTCACCCGGCCGGGAGCCTCGGCGCGCAGGTACTCGCGATCAATCAAACGAAGAACATCACCGCGCAGGGGACGTTCACCGTCTCGATGGAGTACGCCGCCCCCGCGAACGTCAGCCTCGCCTACTTCCTCTTCTGCGAGCTCTCGAGCGCCAAGTGCTTCTCGCCGATCAAGATGGCCCAGCAGAACGACACCGACTGGTTCTCCGGGACCACGAACCCGATGCCGAGCTATCCGGGGATGACCGCCGGCGCGGTCGCCGGCTACAACATCTCGATCGACCTCATGAACGGCACCAACTTCACGGAGCCGATCCTGCCGAACGCCTTCCCGTCCCTCACGATCAACTCCACCTCCACCGGCGAGAACATGTTCCAGCTCGTCGTCCGGAGCCAGCTCTTCACGATCGGGGGCGTCGTCTCCAACGGCACTTCCGGGGCGGCGATCTCGGGGGCCACCGTCACCCTGAGCCCGGGCGGGAACACCTCCACGACGAACTCCCAGGGGGAATACTCGT
>JASHVI010000052.1 GCA_030039525.1 Thermoplasmata archaeon | reverse complement strand
CGCCTCGGGCTACCCGGAGGCCTGGACGGCCGCGGCGCTCCTCGCCCTCGCCCTCGTCCCGGCGGTAGGCCTGATCCCGCCGAACCGGGGACGCCGGCCGGTCGGGGCGCTCCGGGCGTGAGCGGGGGGCGCGGGGGCCGGCCCCCGAGGAGCCCCCGGTCCCCCCGGTGGGGCCTCGCGGCCCGCCGCTCGGAGGCTCGACCAGAAAGGCGTATGGTGAGGCCGGACTGCCCCGTGCCACGTCCGCCGACCTTCCGGTCTTCACGCACGCTCCGAAGCGGAGGTTCAAGCGCCCCTCGCGGGCGATCGGATTCCTCCTCTACCAGGCGGTCTACGCCCCGCTCGTCCTCGTGCGGAGCATCTATCGGCAGCTGATCGTGCTCACGGCGATGTTCGTCACCGGGGCCTGGATCTTCTCCTACTACGACGGCCTGGCGCCGCTGGCGGCGGTCCTGGCCTCCGTGTCGACCATCACGACCATCGGGCTCTACGTGCCGAACCACGGGGACTTCGCGACGCTCAACCACACCGAGGCGGCGCTCCTCATCGTGCTCATCATCGTCTCCGTCGGCGCCGCGGCCTCGCTCCTCCAGGGGACCGTGAGCTCGGTGGTCAACGGGGACCTCGCCCGCGGGGCGGCCGAGCGGAGCCTCATCAAGCGCCTCAAGGGGCACGTGATCGTCGTCGGCTACGCGCATCTCGGCCGGTACGTCTCCGACAAGCTCGGCGAGCTCGGGCTCGACTGCGTCGTGGTCACCCGGGACCCGGCGATCTACGAGAGCCTCGCGAAGAAGAAGGCCCTCGTCGTCCTCGAGCAGGAGAACCGGCCGATCGTGACGCTGAAGGAGGCCGGGATCGACGCGGCGGCGACCCTGATCACCGCCCACGAGAAGGACCAGGACAACATGCTCATCATCCTCGGGGCGCGGCGCCTGAGGCCGGACGTCCGGATCCTCTCCGTCGTCCACGACGAGCAGCTGGTCGACACCGCGAAGAACGCCGGCGCCGACGTGGTGATCCCCTCGGCCGTCTCGGTCGGACACCTGCTGGCCCTGTCGGCGACCACGCGGGACCTCGTCGGGATCGTCTTCTCCGAGCGGGTGGGAACGCGGGAGATTGCCCAGTTCACCGTCTTCAAGACGTCGAAGCTGATCGGGCAGCGGCTGCAGGAGCTCACGAAGCTCGCCCACGTCATCGGGATCGTCCGGAAGGACGAGCTGATCCGGGACATCTTCGATCCGGCGCTGCGGATCCAGCAGGAGGACACGCTCCTCGTGTTCGGAGACCCCGCGCAGCTGTACGAGCTCGAACGGGCCGCGGGGGCGGTCTAGGTCGAGGCGCTCGCGCCGCCCCGGACCGCGCCCGACGTGCCCCCGGGACGCGCGCACGCGCGAAGGTATGTCCCCCGAGGACCGTCTCGGGTCCGGACCGCCGGCGGGCCCCATGCCGCTCACCTCGAAACCGCTCTCCGCCCGGACCTGGCCCGCGTTCGCTCGCCTCGTCGAGAAGCACGGCGGGATCTTCGGCGGCTGCTGGTGCATCTCGTTCCATCTCGAACCCAGCGAGGGGAAGCGCGGCTCGGCGGCGTATCGCGCGATGAAGGAGGCCCGAGTGCGGGAGGGCCGGGCCCACGCCGCGCTCGTCTTCGACGGGAGCGACGCCGTCGGGTGGTGCCAGTTCGGGCCCACCGCCGAGCTCCCCAACATCCGGAGCAAGAAGGCCTACGAGGCAGGACGGGGCCAGCTGCCCGACTGGCGCATCACCTGCTTCTTCATCGACCGGGAGCGCCGCGGGGAGGGCATCGCCTCGCTGGCCCTCCGGGAAGCGGTCCGGTACATCGAGCGGCTCGGCGGGGGAACCGTCGAGGGGTACCCGGAGGACTACGCGGACGCACGGACCTCCTCCTCGTTCCTGTGCAGCGGGACCCTCGGCATGTTCGAGAAGGCGGGGTTTCGGAAGACGCGGAAGATCGCGATGCGCCGGTGGGTGGTGGAGCGGAGGATCCCGCGCGCTCGGGCACGGCGAGAAGCGGGTGGAGCGTAGCCGAACCCCGGGTCGACCGGCTCCCTGGGCCGGCCGCGACTCCCTTCCCACCGGCGGTGGGGGGCGCGCGTTCGGACAGCACCGACGCCCGCCGGGAGGGTCGGAGCTCCGAGCGGTGCGGGCACCCGGTCCGGGGGCTCGGGAGGGCTTCCCGAGAGACCGGATCCGGCCCGCCGGGGCCCTCCCGACCGGCTCGTCGGTCCGACGAGGGAGGGCGGCCGTCGGCCCGGTTCGGATGCTACCGGGGCGAGCGGGTTCCGCGCGCCGCGGGCGTCGCTCGCGAGGCTCGCGGATCGCCCGGTCCGACCGGACGTGGGCGCCCGGTAGCACGCCGCTCGCGGTCGTCGGCCCCCGCCGGGAGGGAGCGCCCGAGTGAACGGGGTCGCCGTAGCGATCCTGCTCCTCACCGTGGGCGGGGTGATCGCCCGACAGCTGCTCCAGCGCGGTCCGCCGGTGTGGGTACTGTTCCTGACGGGAGCGGTCGCGATGGTGGCGGCAGGCGTCCTCCCGCCGTCGGGGGCTTCGGAGGCGATCGCGTCGAACCTCCCGATCCTCCTCTTCCTCTTCGCGCTCTTCCTGTTCGCGGCGGGGCTCGAGCAGGCGGGCGCGCTCGACCACGTGACGGACTGGATCCTCGGGCGGGCCCGGGACCCGGCGGACCTGCCGTTGGTCCTCTTCGTCGCCTTCGGGCTCCTCTCGGCGTTCGTCCTGAACGACGCGCTCGTCCTGGTCGGGGTGCCGATGTTCTTCGCGCTGGCCCGGCGGATCCGGGTCTCCGCCGAGCCGCTGCTCCTCACGCTCGCCTTCTCGGTCACCGTCGGGAGCGTCATGACCCCCTTCGGCAACCCCCAGAACCTGCTCGTCTCGCTCGGCAGCGGCGTCAGCGCTCCGGTGGCGACGTTCCTTCGGTACCTCGCGCTGCCGACGGCCATCAACCTAGTGGTCGGAGGCCTCTACCTACGACGCGTCTACGGGCCCCGGCTCGCCTTCGAAGCGCAGCGGGAGCCACTCCCTCCGGCCCGACGGGTCCCGTTCTTCCCCGCGAACGGGATCGGCTCCGCGGTCCGGCGGTTCCCCGTCGTGGCGATCTTTCCGATCACCCTGCTCGCGATCCTCACGGCCGACCTCTCCTCCGCGTTGATCCGGGGCCCGCCGGTCCCGCTCTACGCGATCGCGCTCGGCGGGGCCACCGTGACCCTGCTCGCCAGTCCCGGCCGCTCGACCCTCTTGGGCCGGGTGAACTGGTCGATCCTCGTCCTCTTCGCCGGTCTCTTCGTGGTGGTGGCGGGCGCCGAGGCGGGCGGGATCCTTCCGGCCCTCGAGTCGACCGTGCCCATCCCCGGTCCCGGTCATCCGGGGGCCGCGCTCGGATCGATTCTGCTGACGAGCGTCGCCGGCTCCCAGCTCGTGAGCAACGTTCCCTGGGTCGCGCTGCAGATCCCGCTGTTGCACGGGCTCGGGTACGGCGCCTCGACGCCGTGGGCCTGGATGGCCCTCGCCGGGGGGAGCACCCTCGCCGGGAACCTCACCCTGCTGGGGGCGGCGAGCAACCTGATCGTGGTCGAGCAGGCCGAACGTGCCGGGCTGCGCATCGGGCTTCGCTCGTTCGTCCGTGTCGGGCTGCCCCTCACGGCGATCACGGTCGGGGTGCTGTTCGCGTGCCTGTGGGCGGGGCTGTAGCCGGCCCGACCCGCCCGTCGGCCGGGGAGCGCGATCGCGCACCGGGCCGGGCTGCCCCGAAGGTCCGGCATCGGACCGCACGGCCGCTCCTCGGACGCTCGGTACGGGGACACCGGCGCCGGGACCCGGCGGGCGAGGCGGCCTATCGGCTTCGGCCTCCCCGCTCGGACGATCGGCCCCGTCCCCGATCCGGACGACAGGGCGTCGTCCGCGCGGTCACGTCGCCGGGCTATTGGGAGGCCCGGCGAACCCGACCTCCTCGAAGCGCTTCCATCGATAGACGGCGATGGAAACGATCCAGCTCCCCACGAACAGCAGGATGATGACGATCCCGCACCACCCCCAGATCTCGATGCCGTAGGGGCCGTTCGAGTTGTTGAGCCAGTTCATCGTGGTCCAGAACCCGAACGGCCCCCCGGAGAGGCTGAGCTCGGAGGCGAGCACGCCGAGGAGCTCGATCGTGCCGATGACCACGGCGACGATGACCGAGATCACGGTCATGGTGAGATTGTAGTAGACCTTGCGGATCGGCCGCATGAAGGCCCAGCCGTAGGCGAAGCGCATCCCGAA
>JASHVI010000051.1 GCA_030039525.1 Thermoplasmata archaeon | reverse complement strand
GCAGCGGTGGGGGATCCTCCCCGGCGCGCTCGGCCGCCGCTGGGAGCGGAACCGGCTGCTGACGGACCTCGTCGGGCGCCTCGGGACCGCCGAGGTGGCCCGGCTCGGCCTGACGCCTCCCGACATGCCGAGGCTGGCGGAGCTGCTCCGCCGGGCCGGACCGGGGCGCGAGCGCGTGGGCGCCGAGGTCCTCGCGTGGCGTCGGAGCTTCCCTGAACTGCGGTACCGCTGAGCGTTCCGGAGGGCCCGGGCCGCCGCGATCCCGCGGTCGGCCCGGGAGGGGGAAGGGGTTCGGGACCCTC
Source organism: Thermoplasmata archaeon (assembly GCA_030039525.1). GTDB lineage: Archaea > Thermoplasmatota > Thermoplasmata > Lutacidiplasmatales > UBA184 > Lutacidiplasma. Next base: position 2,872 of record JASHVI010000051.1, on the reverse strand, counting down.
GGACGACCTACATCCCGTGGGCCGTCTTCTGGTGCTCCTTCATCTCTTCCTCCGTCGCGAACGACTGGTGGCAGACGGAGCACTCCGTCGCGGACTTCGACCCGGACCAGGGCTGCGCGGGGCCCGCCGGCGGCGTCCCCCACATCATGCGGCCGAGGACGAGGGCGACGATCAGCCCGATGATGATCCCGACCACGAGCAGCAGCGAGGCGGTCTCCCCCGGGGTCCACCCGGAGATGATCTGGCTCGAGGCCCCGGTCGAGTTGTCGTAGTTGGTCGAGTTGACGTAGACCACCGAGGCGGGGCCGACCGCCTTCGCCACCTCGAAGCTCGAGTTGAACCAGGTCGTCGTCCCGTACGCGGTGTCGAGCGTGATCGAGGAGGTGTAGGTCCCGGAGTCGACGACCAGCCAGGGGGCGAGGGCCGTCACCGTGAGGTTGCCTACGAGGAGCGAGGTCAGGATGGCCCCGTAGACCAGGATCTTCGCCGAGTTGTAGATCGAGATGTTCACCGCGGAGATCCAGTCGCCGGAGTAGCTCGCCACGACCGTCACGTTCCCCGGGGAGACCGGGGCCGCGGCGGAGGGGCTGTCGAGCTGGGCCCAGGGGAGGTTCCCGATGATCCAGGTCCCCGGGTGCTGCGGGTTCAGCACGTTCGTCAGGAACGCCGGCGTCGCGTTGTACGAGGTCCCGTTGTAATGGATCGTCAGGAAGGCCGACAGGACGACCTGGGTGTCGGTGGGCCAGGAGAAGCCCGGGGTCACCCACGCGTACTCGTGGTTGAGGACGTTCGTGTCGTTGATCGTGACGTTGAACGTCGACTGGTTCGTGGCGGTGATCGGGATCGGCCAGGAGGCGAAGGGGAGCTTCGGGTACGGGAGGGAGCTCCCGATCAGGGCGTACAGCGTGAAGCTCATGTTGGCGTCGGAGCTCGTCATGGTCACGTTCTGGACCGAGACGTTGATCTGGAACGTCGCGGGCAGGCTCGTGTAGCTATTGATCGTCGAGTTCTCGAAGTTCACGAACGCCTCGACGACGGCCGGGTGGGGCGAGCGGACCGGAGCGGCGAGGGCCACCGGGGCCGCGCGGGCGGTCGGGGCCGCCAACGGCGTCGGAGTCGCACGCGCGGTCGTCACATGGGTCGGACTAGCAGCCCAGGCGAAGGCGAACCCGCTGAGCGCAAGGAGCGCTAGCGCGAGGGCAGCCACCGTGGACGCAGTCTTACGAGGTCGAAGGCCCATGCTACACGGGACGACGTACGTTACTTAAATCTCGCGGAACAAGGACCTATGATGAGGTCTAAGGCCCGGTCGATGTATATCGGTCCCCCCGAAGCGGGGGGCCGAGAGCCCGCCCCGTGGCGCGGCCGGTCTCCCCCGCCCCGGGAGCCGTCGGGCTCGCACGCCTGTCCCTAAGGCTCGTAGCTCCGGCGCCTCCGGCCCCCCCGCGCAACGGTCGAGGGGGCCGCTCCACGGACCCGGCGGTCTCGCGATCCTACTCCTCGACCCCGTGGTTGAGCTTCTGGTGGTTGTGCATCGCGTAGGCCGTCTCGAAGTGCTCGTGGCAGACCGGACACTCGATGATCGGCACCGCCGACTCCCCGCCCATCTCCTCCCAGGCCTTCCGGGTCGGCTTTGCCGAGCCCGCCTGGGGGGCGCCCCGGAACGCCGGGGCGACGAACAGGCCGACGAGGAAGCCGAGGACCCCGGCCGCCACGGCGAGGATGACCCCGACCTGGGCGCTCGATAAGCCGTTCAAGGCGGAGACGGGCGTCGTGGTGTTGATCCAGACGACGTTCGCGAACTGGGTGACGTTGATCCACTCCGAGATCGAGACGTTCGTGTACGGGGTACCGAGCTCCATCACGAGACGGTAGGCCCCGGCGATCGTCGCGTCCCAGCTCGCCGCCCCGGCGCGGGGATTCGAGCCGACGGCCGGCACGAAGATCCCGGTCGTGTAAACCGGGGCCGTCGCCGGGCCCGCGGCGAAGACGTCGAGCGTGGCGTTCTCGAGGTACCCGCCCGTGTACGTGTACGAGATCGTGACGTTCCCGAGCGGCACTAACTGGTGCTCGGTCGGCCCGTCGAACGACCCGTTGAGGTCGGAGAAGACGAGGTACGTCGGCACCTGCGTCGTGACGTTCCCCGAACGGTTCGCGTCGAGCCAGATCGTGATCAGGTACTGACCGGAAGGTAAGAACCCGGCTCCGCTGTAGAAGTTGTCTAAGTTCAGCATCGTCGTGTTGATCGACTGGTTGTAGGCGGCCTGGTAGTCGACCACCTTCCGCGAGAGGTTCACCACGATCGGGCAGGGGTTCGTCGTCCCGCTGCAGCCGTTCGAGACGTACTGGACCTCCACGGACTGGCTGAACGTCTTGTTGGAGATCTCCGAGATCGGGAGCGTGAGGTTCCAGTTGATGGTGTACGGGACGACCGTGTAGGTGTGGGTGATGTTGAAGTTCGACAGGATGATGTTCCCGACGATGAACCGGTGGCTGTAGGTGAAGACCTGGCCGGAGGAGCTGTTCACCACGAGCTCGAGCTCGTGGATGCCGGGGGCGTAGGTCCCGGTCAGGTTCCCGACGGCGTCGTAGACCTGCAGCTGATTGCCCGGCGGCGGATTCGCCTGTCCGGCATAGACCCCGTCGACGTACGCCGTCACCCCCGTGATGTGCTGCTGGCTCGAGGGCCAGTTCCAGCCGGTCCCCGACACGAACGGGTTGTTGTTCGGGAGGCTGACGTTGAGCCCGAAGGAGATGTTGGAGCCCGAGCCGAAGAAGTTCCGGTGGAACCCGGCGGGGGTCTGGGTCCAGGCGAGCACCGGGTCCGGCAGGACGAGGATCGGGGTGCTCGTGTAGTTCCGCCGGACCGAGT
>JASHVI010000050.1 GCA_030039525.1 Thermoplasmata archaeon | reverse complement strand
CCCCGGGTCGGCCCCCGAGGAGCCCCGCCCGGGCGAGCCGGTCGACCGGCCGCGTCGATTCCTTCCGGGGGCGACGGAGCGTGAGGCGGTGGCCGCGGTGGTCGTGGTCGCCGTGCTGGTGGTGCTCAGCGCCTTCGTGACGGTGCCCGCGCTGAACACGGCGGAGCAGCAGAACGCGAACACCGCGCACAGCGAGCTCTTCCTGTCGGCCCTGCACTACCTCTCGGCGGCACCGGCCCCGGGGACCGTGCTCACGCTCGCCGACTCGATCCGCTGGACGGAAGCGGTGACCGGACGCGGCGCCTTCGACGTCGGGCCGACGTGGCTCCTGTTCGAGCCCTGGCAGATCGTGAACGCGCAGGAGACCTACTGGGCATTGAACAGCCGCGTCGCGCTCACGAACAACCGCGACGTCGTCTCTTTCTCCGGCGCGTACCAGGGCGTCGACAGCGGGGCGACCTCCAACGCGCCGCTCTACTCGGTCTACGAGGAGGGCGTCGCCGTCCCCATGCTTGAGCTCCAGACGGCGGGTCTCTTCGTCAACGCCTCGTCGTCGACCGGGAGCAGCTTCGAACCCGTGGGGTCGTGGGGGCCGCCGACGCTCGAGGTCCTCCCCGGGGTCGATCCGACGGCCGCGCTCAACTTCACCGGCCCGTACTACAACGCCTCGGTCTCGAGCGGGCCGCTCGCCGGGTCGGGGGCCACGATCGAGGTCGTCGTGGAGCCGAGGCCCGGGGTCGACCTCCACGAGGTCCAGGTCGCGCTCACCGCCCCCTCGACCGCCGTCGCCCTCCTCCACTCGGGGAGCTCGGTCGGCGTGACGACCGACGCCGCGGGGCTCGCGTGGACCATGAACTCGACGATCGGTCCCTCCACCAGCCCCTCGACCCTGACCACGGACCTCACGGTCGCTCCCGCCCCGTCGATCGTCGTCCCGTCGCCGGCCGGCGCCCCGAACTCCGCGCTCCTCGACTTCCGCGACGCCTCGGGGGGCCCGGTCCAGGTGACGATCGGCCTCTCGACGCCGGGGGCCACCGGGAACCCCGCGATCACGCTCCCGTCCGTGCTCGAGACGAGCACCTTCCTCTCGGAGCACGACATCCGCTACCTCCTCGTGCCCCACGACGCGACCTACGGGGACACGGCCTCCTACTACGAGCGGCTCTTCGGCTGGCAGGAGGTCTACGTGAACGCGGCCTGGGAGGTCCTCGAAGCGTGAGCACCGAGCGTCCCCCGAACGTGGTCCTCGGGGTCCTCGACTGCGCGCGGGCGAGCGCCTTCGCGACCTCCGACGGTCCTACGCCCGCCCGGACCCCCGAGATCGACCGGCTCGCCCGGGAGGGGACGGCCTTCCCGAGGGCCGTCGCGCCGGCGAACTGGACGGTCCCCTCGCACATGTCGATCATGACCGGAGCCTACCCGAACGTGCACGGGCGCCGCACCTTCTCCCGCGGCGCCGCCCCGCTGGAGACGCTGGCCGCCTACCTCCAGCGGGAGGGGTACGACACGGCCCAGTTCAGCGAGATGGTCCACCTCTCCTCGGGGTACGGCCTCGAGGACGGCTACGCGCTGAAGCGGGCCCGGAAGCTCGACGTCTCCGACGACGAGCGGACCGTCGCGAACCGGCTGACGCGCCACATGGACTTCCTGTACGGTCCCGGGGTCCGCACGCTCGTCGAGCGGCTCCCCCCGCTCATCGTCCCCATGAACGCGATCAACCACCCGCAGGAGGTCGCCTACAAGCGCGACGTCTGCGGGGAGTACGTCCTCGACTACACCGAGGAGTGGATGCGCTCGCGGGACCGCTCGAAGCCGTTCCACCTCTTCTTCAACCTCGTGAACGCCCACGAGCCGTACGACCTGGTCACCAACGGGAAGGCGCCCGGTTTCCTCGGCGAGTGGTACGCTCGGACCCCGAGGTTCTACCTCCTCTCGGTCCGCGGGCTGCAGGCGCACGTGCCGTGGGAGGCCCTCGAGGCGGGGTACCGCCGGTCGATCGAGGAGGCGGACCGGAAGGTGGGGAGGCTCCGGAGGATCCTCGAGGAGGCCGGCGAGTGGGACCGCACGGTCTTCGTCCTCACCTCGGACCACGGCCAGTCGTTCGGCGAGGGCGGGAACGTCTACCACGGCTGCGGCGCGACCGACTCGATCACGCGCGTCCCGCTCGTCGTTCACGGGACCGCCGGTCGCTCGCTGCCGCGACGGGTCGACCGGTGGACGAGCCTCTGCGAGCTCTCCTCGTGGCTGCGCGCGGCCGCCCGGGGAGAGGCCCCGTACGACGAGCAGGGGCACGCCCCGTTCCCGTTCTCCGCTTCCGCCCCGGACGAGTCCGTCGTCTACTGCGAGGGGGGCCCGGCCTCGGACCCGAACAAGTCGCTGCGCGGCATCAACCTCGACCAGAGCTGGAACCACCGGCTGTTGGCGGCCTACCGGGGCCATGAGAAGTACGTCCTCGACCTCGAGACCGGGTCTGTCGACCGCTGGGTCGGACGCGACGACCCCGACCACCGGGCCCCCGAGCGGGCCGACCCGCAGGAGGCCAAGGGCTGGCGGGCGGAGCTCTTCGGGGGCTACGAGGCGCAGGACCAGAAGCGCCTCCGGCGGGACGCCGGCGCTCCCGCGATGGACGTGTCCCTCGACTCCCGGCTGCGGTCGTGGGGGTACGATTGAGGCTGGGCCGACCTCGTGCCGTTTGCACCATCACGATGCGGGACATCAACTCGCCACGTTGTGGAGTGGATTGAGTCGTCAGCTCGCGAGCCGGACTGCTCCACTCCCCTCGTCGCCGTCGAGGTAGTTTGAGTTCGCACCGGCCCGCTTACGGATCCGCGAAACCCATCCTTTCGAGTAAGGAGCGGCCCTTCGCGAGAGGGTCCTCACTCCGTCTCGCGAAGGATGATGAAGGCGTCAACAAGCTGGCCCGTAGCCGAAGTTTCTGAAATCGATCGGGCTCACCTCGAAAGCCGGGTCGATGTGGGCACAATTGTAGTTCCGTTGGCGGGCACATCTAAGTACTCCCTCGCCGCTGGCCCTCCGTGGTCTTCCTAAAGTCCAACGGGTACGGACCGCACCGCACTTGGCGCATCGTTCACAATCGTCGAGTGGACGGGAAGACCCGGACCGCATAACTCCGGACCCTCGGAGCCCTCGCCGAGGTCCAGGTCGAACAGTACCGGAAGTCCTTGGCCCTCCTCGATAAGGGACCCGATGCGGTGGCGAGGGCCACCGCCGAGTTCCATAAGGCGAAGCCGTTCGATCAGCGCCGAGACGGCGTTCCGGCCACGGTCCACGCGCTCCTCGAGCGGCTGGGTCTCCGCCCGATACTTCTCGAGAGCTTCGCCCGGGTCGAGGACAAGCTCTTCTGGGCCAAGCTCGTCGAGACGATGATCGCCAACCGCCTGGACGACCCGCGCAGCAAGCTCGCCATCGCCGAGGACTGGTACCGTCGGACCTCGCTCCCGTTCCTGCTGAGCCTTCCTCCCGGGAAGTTCGACGAGGACGACCTCTACGAGACCCTCGGCCTCCTCGGGGCTCGCCAGGAGCGGATCGAGCGGCGGCTCTAGGAGACGTTCACGAGGAGGCGCTCGGAAGGCCTCCCGGCGGTGATGAAGGACCTGACCTCGACCTACACCGAGGGAGAGGGAGCGGACCGCTCCCTCTGGGCGCACGGCTACTCGAGGGACCGTCGGCCCGAACGGAGGCAAGTGAACTGGTCGCTGGTGGTGACTCCGGAGGGTCTTCCGATCACCCTCGAGATCTACCGAGGCAACACGAAGGACGAGACGACGGTGGCCGGGACGGTCGAGCGGCTCCGATCCCTCTTCGGGGTGACGGGGGCGGTGTTCGTCGGCGACCGGGGGATGCTGACGACGAAGAACCTCGAGCGTCTGCACGCCGCGGGCTATCACTACGTGGTCGCCGAGACGCTGAGCCACGAGAAGGAGATCCTCGAAGAGGCCCTGTCCAGGGGTCGGAGGACCCGGGCGAAGAAGGGGCACCTCTCGGAGAATTGGTGCGAGATCATCGGGAAGGATAGCCGGCGGCATATCGCGGTCTTCTCGATGGCGAAGGAGAAGGAGGAGCTCGGGACCCTCGCCGACAGACTCCGGAAGGGGAATGGACTCGAGCTTTGGGCGCAGGAGGGAGTGGAGCGAGGGAGCCGGTGGTGGGAGGGAACCCACCACGAGCTGGTCCGGAGCCTGACGAAGCGGCTGATGGCGGTGGGGGCGGACGACCTCTTCGAGGTGGTGTGGGACCCGAGCCGGAAGGGATCGATCTTCCTCGAGGTGAACGAGGAGCCGCGCCGGTGGGAGGAGGAGCGGGCCGACTGGTGGATGCTGACGACGGACACGAAGCTGTCGGGGGACGCGGTGATCGACCTCTACCGGGGGCAGGCGGTGGTGGAGCACGCGTTCCGGGAGTTGAAGAGCCCGCTGAGGAGCCGGCCGGTGTATCACTGGAAGGAGGAGCGGGTTCGGGCGCACCTGTTCCTGTGCGTGCTGAGCTACTGGCTGACCCGGTCGATGGAGCTCGAGCTGAGGTCGAAGGGGGGAAAACTGACGACCGCGGCGACCCTGGACCGGCTGAAAGGAGTCCACCTGGGCGAGCTCGTAACCCGTCACGAATGGGCTTGACGTAGGCCGGGACACTTGTTGTTCCGCGCCACCGTCAGTACTTTATCCGGGAAGTTCTTCGCCCTTTGGCGTGAGCAAGCGCCGTCGGGTCGGTCCCGTATCCTTCTCCGAGGAGGAGTGGCAGGCGCACCTCGAGAGGGATGAGCGCCGCGAGCGGCAGATCCGCGCTCTGCAGGCGGAGCTCGCCCAGCTCCAGGCTCGTGTTCCTCCACCGCCCGACTGGGTGAAGCCCAACGTCCCCGAGCCCTCGGTGGAGGAGCGCAAGAAGCGTGGAGCACGGGAGGGCCACGAGGCCCACCACCGCCCCGCGCCGCTTCGGATCGATGCCACCGAGGAAGTCGATCTGGCGGAGTGCCCGGGGTGTGGCGATCCGCTCGGCGAGCCGTTCGCCGTTGACGAGCGCCTCGTGGAGGCGATCGTCCCGGGCCACGTGCGCGTGACCCGCTACCGGATCGGCCGCTACCGCTGCGCGCACTGTCGGAAGGTCCGACGGGCTCGGCTACCGGCGGCGGTGGCCCCTCCCCGCTCCCGGTTCGACTGGGGCAGCCACTTCCTCGTGGGCTACTCGTCGCTCCAGGGGCTGACCGTCTCTCAGCTGAGGGACCTCCTCGAAACGAACTACGGCCTCTCGGTCAGCACGGGAGCAATCGATGCGATGCTCCGCCGCTCGGCGGAGCTGTTCGCTCCCGCCTACGCGGCGATCGCGAAGGCGGTGCGCCAAGGGAAGAGCGTCCATGTGGACTGGACCGGCTGGCGCGTGGACGGGGTCAACCACCATCTCTGGGACTTCCTCAGCCCGGAGGCGAAGGCGGCACTCTTCGTGGTCGCCCGCTCCGCGGGCCACACGGTGCCCGAAAGGGTCCTCGGGAAGCGCCGAAAGGACCGGGTGCTGGAATGTGACGGCGGGAGCGCCTTCAACGCCCTGGGCGGCCGCAAGCAGCGCTGCGGGGTGCATATTCTGAGGCACGCGCGCCGGGGCCTCGAGGGATGGGAGACGATCTCGGACGCCCCGGACTGGCGAGGGCTGAGGGTCCTGGAGAAGATCGCGCGGGGCGTATTGGCCGCCGCTCACCGTCCCGAGGGCCGGGCGCGGCGGGCCGAGGCCGATCGACTGAAGGCCCACCTCCAACGGTGGCTCCAGGTCGAGCGGGAGGGAGAGGCGGCGCAGGCGCTCCAGAAGTTCCTCACGAAGCACTCGGACGAGCTCTGGTGGTGGGCCGAGCTCGGGGTGGCGGCGCACAACAATCTCGCCGAGCAAGGCCTGAGGCCGCACATCTCGAAGAAGCGGAAGCTCTCGTGGGGCTCGAGGACGGTGGGCGGGGCGGAGCGGTTCGCTCAGCTCGCCAGCGTGGTTCAGACCGCGAAGATGCGGGGGATCGGACTCGCGGAGCTCGGGGCGAGGGTCCTCGGCGGAGAGAAGGATCCATTCGGGTTCGGCGCCGGACCGCCAACGTAGGCCCAACGCTCGCTGTTTCAGTTACAGTTCGAGAGGACCCTCACGCCCTCGGGTGAAGGGTTACGCCCGCCCTCGCACGAGTCGTCTGATCGGCCGGTCCGAGCCCTACCGAGAGCTCGAAACGGAGTAGGCCCCGAGAGTCCCGCCCCTCCAGGGGACTGCGCCTGCGGGAGGGGCGTCGTGATGCCCACTCCGTCCTGCGGCCTCTAGTTGTAGTTCGGATCCTTGCTCGTCCCGTCCGTGCCCGAGCGGCCGGAGGTGCCCGCGGACCCATCCTTCCCGTTCAGCCCGTCGCCCCCGTTCGTGCCGTTCGCGGCGTACTTGCTCGAACCCCCGCCGTACTGGCCGCCGGCCCCGCCGGTGCCGCCGGTCCCGCCCGCGCCCCCGGCGCCCCCCGCGCCCGGGCACCCCGCGGAGAGGGTGACGCAGCTATCGTTCCCGCCGAGGCCCCCGATCGCGGCAT
>JASHVI010000049.1 GCA_030039525.1 Thermoplasmata archaeon | reverse complement strand
GCTGATCGGGGTCCGGGGCCTGCAGGGCGTCGGCCTCGGCATGTTCCCGCTCGCCCTCGCGATGGTCGGGGAGGAGCTGCCGGCGGCCCGGGTCGGGCCGGCGCAGGGGCTCGTCGCGGCGATGTTCGCCGTCGGCGCCTCGATGGGGCTCTTCGTCGGGGCCTGGCTGATCCAGAGCTTCGGCTGGCAGTTCGCCTACGAGACGGTCCTCCCGCTCGCGGTGCTCGTGCTGCTCCTCGTGCTGCGCCTCCTGCCGGAATCCCGGCACCTGCACCCGGCCCGGCTCGACGTCCTCGGGGCCGGGCTGCTCGCCGGGTCCACCGCCACCTTCCTCCTCGCGGTCACGATGGGGCCGACCTGGGGATGGGGCGACTGGACCGGCGCCTTCGGCGGGTCGGTCCCGCTCGGCACGCCGGAGCTGCTCCTCCTCGCGCCGCTCCTCGCGCTCGCGTTCGTGCTCTGGGAGCTGAGGGCCCCCGAGCCGATGCTCGACATCCACCGGTTCGCCGAGCGGAACATCGGGTTGAGCTACCTCGCCGCGCTGCTCGTCGGGACGGCGCTCTTCACCGGGTTCGTGGCGCTGACCGTGCTCGTCGAGACGCCGGTCGTCGGGCTCGGCAAGAGCATCTTCCAGTTCGGCGAGATGAGCCTCCCGACGACCTTCGCGATGATGCTCGCGGCCCCCCTCGTCGGCCGGGGGATCACGCGCTTCGGCCCCCGGCCGATGGTCGTGGTGGGGGGCGTCCTGGCCTCCACCGGCTTCCTCCTGCTCTGGGCGAACCACGGCACCTACGACGCGATCCTGCTGGAGGCGATGCCGACGTTCGCGGGGCTCGTCGCGGTCCTGGTCTCGGTCACCAACGTGATCGTGCTCTCGGCGAGAAAGGGGGAGACGGGGGTCCACACCGGGATGACCGAGATGTTCCAGGACCTGGGCTCGAGCGTCGGGCCGGTCCTGGTGAGCGCGGTCCTCGCGAGCCTCACCACCGTCCGGTACCTCCCGGTCGCGACCGCGGGCGGCACCGTCCTCGCGCCGGTGACGCTGCCGAGCCCGGGCGCCTTCTCGGTGATCTTCGCCGCGGGATTCGTCCTCGCGATCGCCTGCGCGGCGATCGGCCTCCTGCTCCGCAACTACCGGTTCCCGGCGCAGGCGGTCCCGGAGCCGGCGACCGCCGGCCTACCGGACCCCTCGGCCGAGGGCTCGCCGAAGGTCCCCCCGGGCCTCGCGGAGCGCGCCGGCGGGGACTAGGCGCCTGTCCGCGACCGGCGAAGGGGCCCCCCGCCCCTCCGAGAGCCTTTTAGAGGGGACGCCGCGTCGGCCCGGCATGGAACCCGTCGCCGGCCTCGACGCCCGGATCCGCGAGCGGCACCTGTTGAAGCACCCGTTCTACGTCGCGTGGACGATGGGCGAGCTGCCGAAGGAGACGCTCCGGGAGTACGCCCGCCAGTACTACCGGTTCGAGGCGAACTTCCCCCGCTTCGTCGGGGCGGCGTACTCCCGCCTGCCGGACCCGGCCGACCGCCGGCTGCTGCTCGAGAACCTCGTCGACGAGGAGGGCCGGTCCCCGACCCACCCCGAGCTGTGGCTCCGCTTCGCGCGGGGGCTCGGCGTCTCGGAGCGCTCCGTCGCCTCGGCGACGGAGATGGAGGGGACCCGCGCGCTGCTCGGCGCCTACGAGCGCGAGTGCGTGGGCGGCAGCGCGGCCTCCGGCCTCGGGGCCCTGTACGCGTACGAATCGATCTTCCCCGAGGTCGCCGCGGAGAAGTCCCGGGGGCTGAGGGCCCACTACGGGATCACGGCCCGCGGGGCGCACGAGTTCTTCCGGGTCCACACCGAGGCGGACGTCGCCCACTCGCGCGCGGAGCGGCGGCTCCTTCGCAGGGTGATCGCGAAGTCGCCCGAGCGCTCCGAGGAGGCCCGACGCGGGGTCGAGGCCTCCCTCGACGGCTGGTGGAAGTTCCTCGACGGGTTCTGCGCGTAGGCGCGCCCGGAGATCGGCTTCAGGCCGGAGGCTTCGGCGCCGCCGGAGCGGCGGGGGCCGCCGGGGCGGCGGCGGGGGGCTTGGGGGCCTTCGCCTTGGCGGGCTTCGGCTCCGCCTTCGCGGGTCGGGGAGCGGCCGGCGCGGGGGCGGCGGCCTCCTTCGCCTTCGTCTCCATGTACCCGCACTTCCCGCAGGAGCGCCGGTCCGGGTGCTCGGCGAGGAAGATGCCGCTCCCGCACTTCGGGCAGGTGCGGTGGGTCCGGGTCAGCGTCTCGCCCTTGGTCTCGTAGAGGCCGACGCGCGCCTTCGCCATCCCGCCTAGCCCTCCTTCTTCGCGGGCGCCGGCGGCGCCGGAGCGGCGGCGGGGGCCGGCTCGGCCGCCGGGGCGGGGCCCTTCGCGGCCTTCTCCTTCAAGCCGTTGCGCACCAGGATGTGCTCGCGGACCAGCCGGTCCCGGGCCGCGGCGTTCGCGTAGGCGACGGCCACGCCCTCGGTGACGGCGGTGCCGTACCGGGCCTCCATCCGCTCGACGATGAGCCGGTCCTTCGGGACCTTCAGGAGCTTCGCGAGCTCGCCGCGGACGTTGTCGCGGGTCGGCGTCGCGGCCGTCGCGTGGTCGGCCCGGAAGCGGTACTCCGTCCGCTCGAGGAGCGGGTTCGGCTTCTCCTCGAGGATCTTGAGGTCCATCTCACCGACTCCGGGGTTCCATCTGCGCGAGGATCGTTCGGACGCTCTCCTTCGACCGGGCGTCCACCGTCACGAAAGAGACCCCCGCACCCGGGATGCCGTATATAACGGTCGCTCCGGCGGGAAGCGCCTCCACGAGCGCGAGGGAGCCGAGGTCCTCCTCCCCCTCGACGACGATGAGTCCCCCGCCCTCCGCGAGGAGCTCCCGGACGGCCCGTCGGAGCGCGCCGGTGAGGACCCCCGGGGGGTTCACGACGCGGCGCTGGCGGCCCTCGGTAAGGGGGGCGAAGGCCGCCCGGTCGACCGGCTCCTTGCGCTGGGTCGTGTAGTCGATGATCGCGAGCAGCGGGCGCTTCCCGAGCCGAAGGGCGTCGGCGGTGACCCGGTCGCCGCAGGAGGCGAAGCTCCCGAGCGACCGGATCCGCTCCTCGGCCTCCCGACCGGCGAGGACCGGTCCGTGCCGCTCGGCGAGGAGCGGCCGCAGGGACTCGGGGAGGACCCGGTCGGCCCCGTCGTCACTTGACGCGGAGCGCGTACCGGCCGCTGGCACGGATCCCCATCTTGCGGGCGATCTCGGACTTCTCGGGGTCCATCACGAGGAGGTAGCCCTGCCACTCGCGGGAGACCTCGCCCCCGCACCGGGGGCACTTGTTCTGGTCGGTGATGGAGTTGCAGTTCTTGCAGGCCTTGAGGCTGATCATGTCGCGGCCTTCCCCGGCGCCGCCGGCTTCGGGGCCGCCGGGGCCTCCTTCCGGGCCGGGCCCTTGCGCCCGCCGCCCTTCTCCTCGACCTTCTTGTGCGCCTCGGTGATCCACTCGAGGCGGCCGAGGCCGGGCTGGCGCATCGTGAGGCCGATGCGGCTGTCCCTCGGGGAGATCTCCGAGAGGGAGAGCGAGACGATCCGGGCCCGGACCTTGTAGCCGACCTTCAGGTCCTTCTTGGTCTCGACGCCGACGAGCCGCTGGTTGTGCTCGTCGATGTTCACCCGGTCGTCCATGATCTGGCTGACGTGCAGGAGCCCGTCGAGCGGGCCGAACCGCACGAAGGCGCCGAACTTGCGGATCTCGACGACGGCGCCCTCGACGACCTCCTGGAGCTCGGGGCGGAAGAGGAGCGCCTGGTACTCGACCTCCTGGTAGACCCCGCCGTCGCCGTGGATGATGTGCCCCTCGCCGATCGGGTGGACGTCCTGGATGAGCACCGTGAGGTTCTGGCCGTCGACGAGCTTCCCCTCGAACTGCTGCTGGGCGAGGGCCGTGAGCACCGTCTCGATCTTCGGGCCGAGACGTTCCGGAGGGATCCGGACGACGTCCCGCCGTCGATCAAGATAATACATGACGGCGCGGCCAGAAAGGTGTGCTATAAGATAATTTCTGAAGGCGAGCTTAGGGAAAGTATTCAGGGCCTTCGACGCCTGTCGATTCCGCCCTCAGCCCTTAGTCGGATTCGCCGGTCATCTTTCACCTTCCGCCGACCTACTCACCTTCAAGCCTCCTCCCCGATGAATTCGTGCATGTGCCCTCCGTCGTCCGGGCGCTCCCGATTCCGCTCGCTGCCCCGCTCCCGGCTCCGCTGATCTCCCTTCTCGCCACGTACCGACTGCTGGTCAACGAGATCCTCCGAGAGTCCCTCACCACCGGCCAGACCTCCCTCGCCAAGCTCTCCCGGTTCGCCCGCACCCGCGCCTTCGTCCACCAGCTCACCGGGACTCACGCCATCACCGCCTCCACCGTAGCCCTCAGCATCCTCAAGTCCCACCGCAAGCGGCTCCGACGCGGGCTCCCGTGTCGGGCTCCGTACGTCCGCCGAGCCTTCCTTAGGGCCGACGACGCGAGCTTCCACGTCGACCCGATCCCCCAGCGGATCCGTATCTCGCTTCGTTCCGGGGTCTGGAGCTCGTTCCCCATCGTGGTCTCGGAGTATCACCGAAAGGTCCTCGCCACCCCCGGCCTGAAGATCAAGCAACTCCACCTGAGCCCGGACCGCGTCGTCCTCTTCTACGAGAAGCCCGCCCCGGCTCCCTACGTCCCGACCGCGCTCCTCGCCCTGGACACCAACGAACGCTCCCTCGACGGAGTGTGCGTCACTCCCGCGGGGACCCGGGCCGCCGTCCTGAAGTTCCCGGAGATCGCCGTCATCCAGCAGCGGCACGTCACTCGACGCCGCCGGCTCGCCCGTCGCAAGGCCCACGACCGACGGGTCGGCCGACGGCTACTTCGAAGAGAGGGACGGCGGGAGCACGACCGGGTCACCTCCCGACTTCACGTCCT
>JASHVI010000048.1 GCA_030039525.1 Thermoplasmata archaeon | reverse complement strand
ACCCAGAACCGTTGATCGGCCGGTACCAGGCGATGCGCTCGCCCACTCAGCGGAGGGAGTGGCTCGCTGGCACTCCTGTGCCACGTTCACTTCATCCGCGAAGCCGCGGCGTTCCTCGCAGAGGAGCGGGAGCTCATCTCGCCCGAGGAGCGAGGGGCGGTGTGCCAGGAGCTCTCGGGAGTATTGGCCCGTTTCCGCGCCTCGGTGGAGCTCCACTGGCGGGACGGAGACCGAGCGGCTGCGACGAATCGCGTGGCCACGACCCTCACCCATTCGGGGAAGGTCGGGACGGGGCGGGCGCATCGAGGGCTCTCCCTGAGGCCGCACTACTCGCGCGAGTGTGGCCACCGTCGTCCTCGCGAAGGCGCCGAGTCGAGGAGGATGAATGCTCGCAACCTTCAACAGCGTGGAGCGCGTGACGGGAATAATCGCGGAGCGGCGCAAACGGAAGCGGGCCCGCTGGAACCGGGGACCTCCGGACCTACGGCAGATGGCCTCAAACCGCAAGACCCGTCCGGCAGTGTGTGGACGGGCGGTCAGAAGTTACTTCCGTTGGGAAACGGTGGCCTGATGAGCCCTCCGGCGAGGCGCCCGAGTCAACAGTGAACGGAACAGCGCTCGTCCCATCACGACCGACTTGCTAGCCGATTTCGATACGTACTCACACCGCTCTTGAAAGATGCCGGAATCGACGCTCGGCACGCCCGGGCCGGTCGCGGCGCTAGGCCGGCGCCTTCCCGTCAGCAGGCTGGATTGCACCGGTCGCGACGTGCCGAGGGACCGGAAGACCTAGGGCCCGCAGGATCGTCGGGGCGACGCCGGCGATCGGCTGCGGCGCGAGGCCCCGCTCGGTCAGGTCGGCCGGATCCCGATGGACGAAGACGCCGTGCCAGCTGTGGACGGCGTCGTCGGGGCCGATGTCGTTTTCCTTCAGGTACGGCGTCGGATACCCCATCGTGCCGGCGGAGCGGTACCGAAGGTCGTCGAAGTAGACCATCAGGTCCGGGGCGTCCCCCCGGACCTCCCGGTAGGTCTCCTCCGGCCGCAGCACGGCGACGGGCATCGGCTCCCCGTCCGGGCCCTTGAGACCCGCGAGGTCCTGGGCGAGGCGCCGTCGCAGCTCGGTAAGCCGGGTGCTGTCGACGATGCCCTCAGGCTCCCGGCCGCGCACGTTGAAGAAGATCCGGGCGTAGTACCCGCCCGATCCCCACGCGACCGTCTGTCCCCAGTCGACGTCGGCTGCCTCGATCGTCGTGCGGGGGGCCGGGGGCGATCGGAGGCTCAGGTATCCCTTCTCGGCGAGCCATTGGTTGATGCAGAAGCAGCCCCGCATCGGCATGCTGCCGTGGTCGGAGACGATCATGACCCCCGCCCCCGGGCCCATCCGATCGATGAGCCGGCCGATCCTGCCGTCGAGGTACCGGTAGTAATCGAGCGCGACGTGGGCCAGCGGGCTCTCGCGCACGAACTCCGGATGCGTCGGATCGAAGTGCCGCCAGAACGCGTGATGCAGGCGATCGGTCCCGATCTCCTGGACCCCGAAGAGGTCGTACCGCTCCGACTCGAGGAGCCACTCGGCGACGTCGAAGTGGACCCGGGTCATCTCGACGATCTGCTGGTAGAGCGCCTCGTGGGCCCCCGCCCGGAAGACCACGTCGAACGGGTAGGTCCCGAACTTCTCCTCGATCGTCCGGGCGAGCTCGGGCGGCTCGGTGAACTCGCGGGTCCCGGCGGGGGTGAGGAAGTCGGAGACCCAGACCCCGTTCACCGCCACCGGGGGGTACCCCGGCGGCATTCCGACGACCCCGACCCGCCGACCCGCGGCGCTGGCGAGCTGCCAGACCGTAGGCACCGGGAGGTCGCGGGAGGTCGGGACGTACGTCTCGTGGTAGGTCCCCGGCCGGCGGTGCCGGAAGCCGTAGATCCCGAGGCCGCCCGGGTCGACCCCGGTGAACATGACCGGCCAGGCCGGGATCGAGATCGGCGGATCGGTGGTGCGCAGCGGCGCGAACGTGGCGGAGGCGAGCAGCCGATCGATGTTCGGGAGCGAGCCCCGGAACCGCTCGAAGAGGAGCTCGGGAGGAACCCCGTCGAGCCCGACGACGAGCAGGCGGCGGGATCCTGCGGAAGACCCCGTCATGTCGAACGGATGCGGGGTCCGGGGCCATAAGCGTGGTCATCGGGCGCCGCCGCGCGTCTCCGACCGGTCCCCTCGACTCCTCCGGCGCGGTGGTCGCGCCTCCCCCGAGCGCCTTAACTCTCCGGACAGGCCGTTATAGTGGGCCCGTGGTCCGACGTTCGATGCGGCCGCTCCTTGCCGCGCTGCTACTCGCCGGCCTCCTCCTGCTGGGGTCGGGGCTCGCGCCTTCGAGCGGGGGTCGCAGCGCCCGTTCCGACGGGGCAACGCTCGGACCGTCGTTCTTCCACGACTCCTACCACGGCAACGTCTCGATGGCCGGGGTCGGGCCGAACGCCTCGGTCCCGGTGCAGTCGAACCTCACGATCAGCTACGAGCTCGAGGATCCGGACTGGGGGCCGCAGCTCGCCGGGTTGTACATTCGGGTGCCGGTCGCCGCGGCCACGTTCAACGTCTCGGGGGGCCCCACCGTCTACTACCTGCCGGCCAAGAACGTCCCGCTGGACTCGGCGGGGTGGAGCTCGCCGGTGAACACCACGATCAGCGTCCTCCTCGCCCAGTCGACGACCTTCACCGGCGGGAACAGCTCGGCCCGCTCGGCGGTGCTCTCCTCCCAGGAGCTGGCGCTGATGTCGCCGCTGCCGCTCGGAACGCTCACCGTCTACGCCCGCTGGACCTGGACGCTCACGCCGTCGCTGGGCGCGATCGCCGAGAACACGAGCGGCTGGATCCCCTCGGCGAGCGGGGTCGCGGTCGAGCCGGACCAGTACGTCGGGTTCTCCCCGACCGGCGCGCAGTCGCTGTCGCCGGGGCAGTCCTTCACCGGCTGCGTCAGCGGGGTGATCGCGGGCCGAAGCTTCTCGCTCCACGCCGAGACGACGCACCCGTTCGACGATTTCCTCCAGGTCAACGCGACGGTGCCGGCGACGACCACGGGTCGGTACTGCTGGTCCGCCACGATCCCGAGCTACCTGCCCTCGGAGACGATCCTGGTGCGGCTCTGGGACGACGCGAACCTCTCCGGCGTGCCCACGCCGCTCCTGCTGTACTCGGACCCGGTCTCCATCGTCCCGCCCTCCGCCGCCCCGCTGCCCCCGTACGAGAGCCCCGAGGGGATCGCGGTCCTGGTGGCGGCCGTCGGGGTCACGGCGGCGGGGCTCTGGG
>JASHVI010000006.1 GCA_030039525.1 Thermoplasmata archaeon | reverse complement strand
GCGTGCAGGTACTCGTGGGCGAGGATCACGAAGACGAAGGAGTTGAGCTCCTGCGGCGAGCCGGCGTGCTGCCGCATCGTCTCGACGAGGCTCTCGTTGAGCACGATCAGGTTCCCCGTCACCTGCCAGTACGCGCCGAGGCCCGGGGGCAGGTCGGAGAGGGCCAGGCCGAGCCCGGGCCGTTCGATCCCGAGCGTCCGGCGCACGGCCGCCCGAACGACCCGGAACACGGTGTCGTAGTCCGCGGGGGCATCGAGCAGCCGGCCGAGCGGGAACTCCGATGGAGCGGGGGAGCCCACGGTGGCGGGGGCCCGGGAGAACCCCGGGCGCCCGGGGCTGAGGGATCGGAACGCGGTCCACATCGGGGGGAGTACGCCGGCCCGGCGGTTTATACCCCCGGTTACCCAGGGGCCACCGAGCGGGACGCCGTTCGCTCCCCTCGACAACCTCTTTTCGAGGGCCCCGGTCGCTCCGACGTGCCGCGACCCGACGAGCTGGTGTTCCCGAGCCGCCGGGAGCGGTACGAGGACCGCCGGACCGAGCGGCAGCCGAAGAAGGTCCTCGACGAGTTCTTCGACCACCGGACCCTCCTCACCGTGGCGCGGCTCGTGAGCCAGGGTCAGTTCGAGACCCTGGACTTCCCCATCTCCACCGGGAAGGAGGGGGGCGTCTTCCGAGCCAGCGGACCCGGGGGCTTCCGGGCGGTCAAGGTCTACCGGATGAGCAACAGCGTCTTCAAGCGGCTCCCCGCGCACGCCCTCGAGGCGCTGCGCCGTGAGGCGAGCGATCGGAACCGGGCCCGGCTCATCTACGCGTGGACCCGGAGGGAGCACTCGATCCTCCGGAGGCTCCGGGAGGCCGGGGTGGAGGTCCCGGAGCCGTACGGGTACCTCCGGAACGCCCTCGTGATGGAGCTCGTCGGCGAGGAGGGGGTTCCCTCCCCGCGGCTCCAGGACCACGACCCGGAGGACCCGGAGGCCTTCTACGCCGCCCTCGTCGAGGACCTCCGCCGCATGGTGGGGCAGGCCCGGCTGGTGCACGGCGACCTCTCGCCCTACAATGTCCTGGTCCGGGAGGACCGTCCGGTACTGATCGACGTCGCCCAGTCGATCGAGACCGAGCACCCGCAGGCGCCCGAGCTCCTGCGGCGCGACGTGACGAACTTCGCGCGGCACCTGCGGCGGCTCGGCGTCGACACCGACGCGGAGCGCTTCCTCGAGGCGGTCGGACCGGTCGCACCCCCCGCGGAGGTCGTCTGATGCCGGTCCTCAGCGCCCGCGTGCCCGAGGACCGCCTCGGGGTCCTCATCGGCCCCGGCGGGGCGACCAAGCGCGAGCTCGAGCGCCGCACCGGGACGCGCGTGGAGGTCGACCCCGACGACGGGGAGGTCCGGCTCTCGGCCCCCGACGAGGCCGACGCCGGGACGATCCTGAAGGCGCGGGACATCGTGCTGGCGATCGGACGCGGGTTCTCGCCGCCGCGCGCCTTCCGGCTGCTCAAGGACGACACGTACCTCGGCATCGTCGACATCAAGGCGGTCAGCGGGAAGCGGGCGAAGGCCTCGCTCTGGCGGATCCGCTCCCGCCTCATCGGGGAGAACGGGCGCGCCCGGGCCCGCATCGAGGAGCTGAGCGGCTGCTCGATGAGCGTCTACGGCGCGACCGTCGCGCTGATCGGCCAGGAGAAGCAGCTCGAGCGGGCGACCCGCGCCGTCGAGCTGCTGCTGCGCGGCAGCGAGCACTCCACGATCTTCCACATGCTCGCCCGGCAGCGCGTCGAGGACGCGCGCGACGCGGCGATCGCGCCGCTCGCCGACGAGGACGGGGCCTAGCGACCTCGCATGGGGAAGAACGTCGCGCTCTCGGGCCCCACGCTCGGCTGGGCCCGCGAGCGGTTCGCCCGGTACTACGGCGCCGCGGTGGTCCCGGCCCCCCGAGAGCTCGCCGCCCGGGAGTTCGCGGTCTTCCCGTTCACGGAGGAGCTCCAGATGCGGCGCCACGACGCCTTCGACGCCGAGGAGGAGCTCCGACGGTTCCTCCCGCGGGAGGTGCCCCGGCACGTGTACTACTCGAGCGCGTACTACCGGCACCCGAGGCACCCGACGATGGCGGCGAAGGAGTGGCTCGGCGCCGACCTGATCTTCGACCTCGACGCCGACCACCTGCGGGACGCCGCGGGCCGAACGTACGCCGAGCAGCTGGCGCTCGCCAAGGAGAAGGTGATCGCCCTCTTCGACGATTTCCTCGTCGGCGACCTCGGCGTCGATCCGGCGACGACGCAGATCGTCTTCTCCGGGGGGCGCGGCTACCACCTCCACGTCCAGGAGGAGGCGTACCGGGACCTGACGAGCCCCGAGCGGCGCGAGATCGTCGACTACGTCCTCGGCGTCGGGGTCGATCCCGCGAGAGCGCTCCGGACGACGGCCGCTCCCTCGGACGGGGGCGCGGTCGCCCTCTCCGAAGGGCCGAGCGAGGAGGACCGGCCCCGCCGGAACCGGCGCCCCCGCCCCGGCCCGGCGCTCGAGCTCCCGGCGGCGGAGGCGCCGGGATGGCCGGGACGCATCGCCCGCGCGATGGACCGGGCGATGGAGCGCTTCATCGCCCTCGGCCCCGAGGGGACCCGCGAGGAGCTGCTCCGCTGGGGGCTCACCCCCGCCGATGCGAAGCGGCTCGCCCGGCGGCTCATCACGGACGGACGGGCCGAGGCGATCCGGGCCGGTCGGACGCTCGACGTCTTCAAGGACGAGCCGCCGGACCAGCTCCTCCAGGTCGTGCTGCGCCGCGCGACGATCGAGGTGCAGGGGGAGACCGACGCGCCGGTGACGACCGACATCCACCGCCTCATCCGGCTCCCGGGGTCACTGCACGGCGGGAGCGGGCTCCGGGTCGTGCCGCTCCCCCGCGAGCGCCTGGAGGCCTTCGACCCGCTCCGCGACGCCCTCCCGTTCGTCGGACCCGGCGAGACCGAGGTCGAGCTCGCCGAGCCGGTCGATCACCCCTTCGCGGATCCGGTCCGAGGGGCGGCCGGCGAGCGCCGGTC
>JASHVI010000047.1 GCA_030039525.1 Thermoplasmata archaeon | reverse complement strand
CAGGCCGACTCCGGATGATCGTACCCGAGGAAGTCCGGAGGACCGATCGGGGGGCCCCCGGCGTCCGAGCCACCGTCCTGGAGGTGGAAGGTGAAGCCCGCCTCGCCGTCGTCCGGGGCGTCGAACGACAGCTGCCAGAGGAAGCCGGCGCCGAGATCCGGGCCGCTCACCATGCGTCGGCTCACGGCCCCCTCCGTCGCCGGAGCGACCGCCGATCGCTCCGCATCGCGAGCCTCAGCCTCCCGGCGAGGCGGAGAGGATCTCGACCCGGTCCCTGGGGTGGAGCGGCGTCGCCCCACCCGCGCCGTTCCGGATGTCCTCCCCGTTCACGAACACTCGGACCGTCCGGCGGATCTGCCCCGACCCGTCCCGGAGCAGCGGGCCGAGGCCCGGGAAGCGTCGTTCGAGCTCGACGAGCAGGGCCGCCACCTCGGCCGCCTCGATCTGGTGCGGGCCGAACGGCGCGTGCGGTCGGAGGAAGGCCCCGAGACGGACCTCGGACATCGAACGGGCCGTTCGGGCGCCGTGGTTGCTACGTCGGGGCGGCCCGCCGAGCCGCCGGGAAGGAGAGCTCGGGGAGCTCCAGCGCGCCGGTGCGCATCGCGACCAGCCCGTGCTCGGACTGCGCGTGCAGGAACTCGCCGTTCTCCAGCGAGCGCCAGTCGCCGGCGCCGTCCACCGGCTCCGAGCCGACGAGCACGCGCTTCGAGTCGGCCCGGTAGGCGAGCCGATAGTACGGCCGGTCCGGGTCGCGGAACGCGGCCCCGTGCTCCCCCCGCCAGTGGCAGAAGGCCCAGAGGTCGTTCGGGCCCCGGCTGTAGACGACGTTGAGTCCGGAATACGGGCCCTCCTCCGGCCGCCCGCGGTCCTCCCAGACCCCGACGAGGTCCCGGACGCTCTGCCGGTACGCTTCGAGCGGGTCGCCGAGCTCCTCGACGTGGTGCGCGAAGAGCAGGAAGAGGACCTCGCTGTCGTTGACCCCCTTGATCCGGGCCTCCCACTTCCCGAGCCTCGCCCGGGTCTCCCGGGGGAACGGGATCATGCCGTTGTGCGCGAAGAGGTCGCTACCGGTGGTGAACGGCTGGGAGTTCTCCGGACCCCAGAGACGCTCCTTCGGGAGGTGCATCGGATTGCTCGCCTTGCGGAGGTGCGCGACGGTCAGGTGCCCGCGGGCCCGCTCCGCGGCGGCGAGGAAACGCTCGCGCTCCGTCGGGCGGAACGCGCCCCGGTCCCCCTTCTCGAGCCGGGGGATCCTCGCCGAGTCGTACCAGGCGATCCCCCAGCCGTCGTCCTGCTCCTGCTCCTCGGAGACCCGCGAGAGCGCGAGCAGGGAGCGGTCGCCGTCGACCAGCCAGGCCTTCGCCTCGATCGGCTCCGCTCCGATGATCCCGAAGAGGCGACACATCGCCCGGCGGACGCGGACCGCGGCTTAACTTTCGTGCTGGGGTGTGACGTGGCGGCGTTCGCGTTGGACAAGGGTTAAGACACCCCGGAGCGTCGAATCCTCGGGAGCCTCCGATGGTCGTCGTCGACGTCACCCCCAGCGCCCGGGACGAGGTCCTGAAGATCGCCACGAAGCAGGGACAGAGCGAGCCGGCGCTGCGGCTCTTCGTCCAGGGAGGGGGATGCTCCGGGCTCACCTACGGGATGACCTTCGACAAGCAGGAGACCGGCGACGAGGTCGCCTACCACGACGCGAAGCTCACCGTCGTGGTCGACCGGGCCTCGGCCCCGCTCCTGGACGGCGTCCGGGTCGACTACCTCCTCGGCCTCGAGGCCTCCGGGTTCAAGATCTACAACCCGAACGCGAAGGAGACCTGCTCCTGCGGGAAGTCCTTCTCCGCGTAGCGGGCCGGCGCGCGACCCGGGGTTAAGTAGTGGGGCCCGCCTCCGGGAACGGGGGCGGTCAGGAGGACCCCCAGGCATGACGGTGAAAGTGGAAGTAAGTCCGGAAGCATTGACCCAGGTGCGGGAACTCATCCAGCAGCAGGCGCCGGGAACGGCGGTGCGGCTGTACGCGCGCGCCGGGGGCGGTGGCTGCGGGGAGGGCTGCGGATGCGGCGCCTCCTCGGGGCCCTCCTACGGCCTCGCGTTCGACCGGGCGCGCCCCGGCGACCAGGTGATCCCGATCGACGGGTTCTCCCTCCTCGTGGACTCGACCAGCGCGGCGTCCGTGGACGGCGCGCGGATCGACTTCGTTCGGGAGCTCGATCGCTCGGGGTTCCGGGTGGTTCCCCAGCACAGCGCCGACGCCCCGCCCGCCTCGGGCGGCGGCTGCGGCTGCGGCTCCGGGGGCTGCTGCTAGGCCCCGGCCGTCAACCCCTTCTTCCCGCCTCCCGGGGCGCCCCTAAGTGGTGTTCCAGTAGCATTTAGTAGCCTTTCCCGGGTCCTTTCCTCCGAGGAAGTACGCCCGCCTCGTCGATCGCTCCCGTCGACCGGGAGTTTCCGCACAGTTGGGAGGAGGCCAGGCCCCGCCCGGCCTTCACGGCGCCGGGCGGGTCGGTGGCCTTCGACGACCTCCCTCCGGCCCCCGCCCCGGTCCGGCTCTCGGTGGTCACCTGCGCCTACAACGAGGCCCGGAACCTCCCGAACTTCCTTACCGCGGTCCTCGACTCGACCGGTCGCTCCTTCCAGCTGGTCGAGCTCATCGCCGTCGCCAGCGGCTGCACCGACCAGACCGTCGAGATCCTCCAGAAGGCCGCCCGGAGGGACCCCCGCGTGAAGGTGATCGTGGAGGCCCAGCGGCACGGCAAGGCCGCGGCGATGGCGACCGGACTCGCGGCCGCCTCCGGGTGCGTCGTCCTCTTCGCCAACGCCGACACCCGGCCGAAGCGGGGCGCCCTGGAGGCGCTCGCGGCGCCGTTCGCCGACCCGACCGTGGCCCTCGTCACCTCCCGACCGGTCCCCGCCACGGACGAGTCGGTTCCCGAGACCCAGACCTCGCGGGTCGCCCGGGTCCTCTGGGCCGTCCACGACCGGGTCTCGCGGATCTCGCCGAAGGCCGGCGAGGCCTTCGCGATCCGGCGGATGCAGCTCCCGCTCGGTCCCGACGTCGAGGACGACGACACGTTCATCGGCATCTACGTCGGCGCCCACGGCGGCCGGAGCGTCTACGCCGAGCGGGCCGTGGTCTTCAACCGGGTCCCGACCTACCCGAGGGAGTTCCTCCGCCAGAGGTACCGGATCAACCGGCAGGTCCTCGGGCTCTACCGGAGGACCGGCTACTCGAGCAGCACGTGGTCCCCGGGGACGATGGTCCGGGCCGTGGCCGCCTACGCCTGGGAGAACCCCTCGGAGCTCGCGAACGTCGTGATCCTGCTCGGCGTCGAGGCGACCGCCCGGAGCGTCGCCCTCGCCTCGGCCCTCTTCTCGCGGAAGCCGATGAGCTCCTGGCGGCCGATCGACTCGACGAAGCTGGCGATCGGCGGGGGCCCGGGCTAGTCGGGTCCCCGGGGCCGCCGTCGCCATGGACGTTCGGCAGCTCCGCATCGCCACGGCGGTCTGGCTCGCCTCCGCGAGCGCCTTCCTCGTCTGGTTCGACATCTGGGCGGCGACCGCGATCCTGCATCCGACGCGCGACGGCTCCGGCAATGTGATCTTCCAGGTCCAGGGGGTCTCGAACACCGTCTACCCGTTCACGTACGTCGCGGTGGCGGCCTCGGTCCTCGGGATCGCCCTCTGCATCTACTGGTACGAGCGCGCCTCGCTCGGACGGTGGACCGCGGCCCTGCTGGGTCTCGTGGTGGGGAACCTCGCCTCCATCGGCATGATCGACGTCTACGAGCAGGGGTTCGTCACCATCCTCGCGTACACGCCGGGCTGGCAGGGGGCCGGCCGCTACTGGCTCCACCAGTACTGGCTCGCCTCGGCCACGGGGTTCGCCGGGACCCTCGGGGGCGTGCTGGTGGTCTTCAGCGTCCTGCCCTGGAGCCGACGGGCGAACTGGAAGACCGTGACGCTCCTCGGCGCCGTCTACCTGGTCTCCGTGGCGATCTGGTACCACCTCGGCTACCAGTCCCCGAACGCGGGCAATCCGACCGTCTACGCGATGAACGCGATCTCGCGCGGCGCGACGCAGCTGATGCTCGTCGCCGCCGTGCTCCCCGTCGACGCGCTGGACTGGGCCTGGAGCCACCTCCCCGCTCCGCTCCGGGCGAGGCTCCACCGGGGCGAGCACCGCGAGGCCGGCGCCCCCGTGGCGCGCCCCGAGGCCTCGGCCTCCGAGGGGGCCCGATGACCGCGGGCTCCGGGGGCTTCGGGCTCTTCCGCGCCCACGCCGCGTCGTTCGTCCGCTACTCGATCGTCGGCGCCTCCGGGGTCCTCGTCAACCTCGGGATCTACCTCCTCGCGCTCCGGGGGCTCGCTCCGGGATACACCGGAGTGCTGATCGCGAGCACGGTCGCCTTCGCCGGGGCGCTCCTCTGGAACTTCGCCGGGAACTTCCTCTGGACCTTCCGCGGCGAGGCCCGCGGCTCGGTCCTCTACCACCTCGGCCTCTACGCCGCGATCCAGCTCGTCAGCTACGCCCTCAACGAGTCGGTCCTCGCGGGGTGGCTCCTCGTCGACCCCGGAGCGAAGATCGCGGCCCAGCTGATCGGGGTCCTCGCGGGAAGCGTCTGGGGGTACGCCGCGAACCGCCGGTGGAACTTCCGGAGCGCGGCCCCGGGGACCGGCCCCGACGGGGCGGCCGTCGGGTGGAAGGCGCCGAAGGTCGGGTGACCGGGCCGATCCGCTCGACCCGCCGTCGGGCTCGGGCCGCGAGGGGCGCCGCCGCCCGTGGGGGATGGCGGGATCGCGCGCGCCGGCCCCGCGCTAGAGCCGCTTCAGCGCCTGGCAGAGCTTCGCGACCGACTCCTGCGCGTCGCCGTAGAGCATCCGGGCGTTCTCCTTGTAGAAGAGGTCGTTCTCGATCCCCGCGAACCCCTTGCCCTGCCCGCGCTTCAGCACGATCACGTTCTTCGCCTGGTCGACGTCGAGGATCGGCATCCCCTGGAGGGGGCTCCCCGCCCGCCGCGCCGCGGGGTTCACCACGTCGTTCGCGCCGATGACGAGGACGACGTCCGTGCTCGCGAACTCGGGGTTCACCTCGTCGCGGTCGAGCAGGTGGTCGTAGGGGACCCCCGCCTCGGCGAGGAGCACGTTCATGTGCCCGGGCATCCGGCCGGCGACCGGGTGGATCCCGAAGCGGACGATGACCCCCTTCGATTC
>JASHVI010000046.1 GCA_030039525.1 Thermoplasmata archaeon | reverse complement strand
GAGAGCCTGTTCGTGGCCACGCGTCGGCCCGAGCGCTGGCGGGACCGCCTGCCGGCCTGCGGCGCCGCCTTCCTCGGCCCGTACAGCAGCGTGCCGTTCGGCGACTACGTCTCCGGGACCAACCACATCCTCCCGGTGATGGGCACCGCGAGGTTCTCCGGCGGCCTCAGCGTCTACGATCTCGGCCGGTGGGTCTCGGTCCAGCGCCTCACCCCGACGGACGCGCGACGGCTCGCGCCGCTCGGCGCCGCGATCGCCGGCGCCGAGGGGATGGCCGCCCATGCGGAGGCGATGATGGCCCGCTCGACGGGCCGCTTGCGCGGCGGGGGAGGGTAGGATGGCGCGAGCTCTCGCGGGGGCCAGATCGGCCGGACCCCCGGACCCCGGTTGGCCCTCGTACACCGACCTCGCTCCCGGCCTCGTCCGGCTCGACAACAACACGAACCCGCGGCCGAACCCGGCCGTCCGGAGCATCGGTCGCATCGCCGCGACCGCCTCGCTCAACCGGTACGGCTCCGCGCACGCCGGGGCCCTCCGGGGCGCGCTGGCGAGGCGGTTCGGTCGTCCCGAGGGTCAGCTCGTCGTCGGCAACGGCTCGGACGAGATCCTCGACCTCGTCGCCCGGGCGTACCTCGGCCCCGGTCGCCGCGCCGCCGTGCTCCTGCCGACGTACGACCTCTACGGGATCTTCGCCCGTCGCGTGGGCGCCTCGGTCCGGTCGGTCGTCGCGGGCCCGTCGTTCCGGCCGCCCGGGGGCTCCGCCTTCGCCCACGGGATCGACGTTTTCTTCCTCGCCTCACCGGGGGCCCCCACCGGCGTCCGGCTCTCGGCCCGGGCCCTCCAGCGGATCGCCCGGGCCGTCCGGGGGATCGTCGTGGTCGACGAGGCCTACTTCGAGTACGACGGCGCCGACCTCTGGACGCCGGGGTTCCATCTCGGGAACGTCCTCTTCGTCCGCACGTTCTCGAAGGCCTGGGGCCTCGCCGGTCTGCGACTCGGCTACGGCGTCGGCCCCGAGCCACTCATCGAGCGGCTCGCGCGGGTCCAGACCCCGTTCACGGTCGACTCGATTGCCGAGCGGACCGGCCTCGTCGCCCTCGCCCATTCCGAGTTCGTCCGTTCGTCGGTCCGCGAGGTCGACCGCGAGCGACCGCAGCTCACCCGGGCCCTCCGGAACCGCGGGTTCCGGGTCTTCCCGTCTGTGGCCAACTTCCTCTACACCTATCCCCCCGTCCCGGGAGCGTCGCTCGCCGCGGCGTTGCGGGCCCGTTCGGTCCTCGTCCGGCTTTGCGCTCCGACCCCGGCGTGCCCGGGTCCGGTTCGGATCTCGATCGGCTCCCCGGCCGAGCGCCGGGCCCTGCTCTCGGCGATCGACGCCGTCCTGCCGGAGCTCGCCCAGGGGCGGGGAGCGGGGACGTGACCGTGAGCGTCGACGTGGTGCGGACGCCCGCGGGGAACTTCGGACGACTGCGTCGGGGGCTCGAGCGGGCGGGCGCCCGGGTCCGTTGGCGCCGGACCGACCGGTGGGAGGGGCGGCCGCGCGGGCTGGTTCTCGCGGGGGTCAGCGCCTTCGGCACCGCCGCGGGCGCTTTGCGGCCGGGGACCGCTCGCATCCGCCAGTGGGCGAACGAGGGCGTTCCGATCCTCGGCATCTGCGCCGGGTACCAGGCCCTGTTCGAGGCCAGCGAGGAGTCGCCCGGGGTGCGGGGCCTCGGGCTCTTCCCCGGGCGGGTCCGCCGTCTCGGCTCGCCC
Organism: Thermoplasmata archaeon; assembly: GCA_030039525.1. Classification (GTDB taxonomy): domain Archaea; phylum Thermoplasmatota; class Thermoplasmata; order Lutacidiplasmatales; family UBA184; genus Lutacidiplasma. The sequence goes on along the minus strand of JASHVI010000046.1, from coordinate 3,827 downwards.
CGTCGCCCCCACCTCGGCTGGAGCCGGCTGGAGCGGATCCGGCGGGACTCCTGGCTGCTCCGCGAGGTTCCGGAGGGGAGCTACGTCTACTTCGCCCACAGCTACCGGGCCCCCCCCGGGGGAGCGTCGCGGGCGGCCGCGACCGCGTACCGGGGGGAGCGGTTCCCCAGCGCCTCGGAGCGAGGCCCGCTCGCCGGAGTGCAGTTCCACCCGGAGATCTCCGGGCCGACCGGGGCGCGCGTCCTTCGGAACTTCGTCGCGCGCGTGGAGGCCGAGCGATGATCGTGATCCCGGGGATCGACCTCGAGTCCGGTCGGGTCGTGAAGCGGGTCCGCGGGGTCCGCGGGAGCGGCGCGACGGACCTCGGCGATCCGGCCCCCTGGGCCGAGCGATGGGTCCGGGCCGGCGCCCGGGCCCTGCACCTCGTCGACCTCGACGGGGCCGAGGGCTCGGCCTCCGCGTCGGCCCGGGCCGCCCGATCGCTCCTGGGCTCCGTGCCGATCCCGATCACCGTTGGCGGTGGGGTGCGGAGCGTCGAGGGGATCGAGGGGTGGCTCTCGGCGGGGGCGGACCGGGTGCTCGTCGCCACCCGGTTCTGGAGCGACCCGGCCTGGCGCGAGGAGGTCGTCGGGCGGTTCGGGGGCCGGTTGACCGTCTGCCTGGACGTCGAGCGGGGCCGCCTCCGCCTCGAAGGGTGGACCCGCGACGGGCCGACGCTCGAAGAGGCCCTCGACGAGCTCGATGGGCTCGGGGTCCGATCCGTCCTCTACACCGAGGTCGCGTCCGAGGGGACCGGGCGGGGCGCGCCCGAGGCCGAGGTCGCGCGGCTGCGCCGGCGCTACGCCGGCGAGCTCCGGGCCGCGGGGGGGATCGGCGGCCGCGACGATCTGCGGCGGCTCGCCGCCGCCGGAGCGGACGCCGCGGTCGTCGGCCACGCCCTCGTCGCGGGAGCCCTGCCGGAGTCGGTGCTCGCCGAGGAGTTCCGATGAGCCGATCCCCGGCGCCGCCCTCCCCGATGGGCTCGGCGCGTGTCGTGCGTCGCTCGCGCGAGAGCACGGTCGCCGTGTCGGTCCGGGCGGCGCGGGGGGAGAGCCCGCGGATCGACGTGTCGCTTCCGGAGCCCTTCGTCGCCCACCTGATCGAGACGTTCGCCGCCTGGGCGCGCCTCGACCTCAAGCTCCGCGGGACGGGCGACCTCGACCACCACCTCGTCGAGGACGCGGCCCTCACGCTCGGCCGGGCGATCCGCACCGCGCTCGGGACGGCCCCGCGCCTCCGCGTCGGCGACGCGCTCGTCCCGATGGACGACGCGCTCGTCCAGGTCGCCCTCGACCTCGCCGACCGGCCGCACTGCGAGATCTCGGGCGAGTTCCCGGCGCTCGTCGACCACTTCCTCCGCTCCCTGGCGACGGAGGCCCGCTGGACGCTGCATGTCCGGGCGCTCGCGGGTCACGACCCCCATCACGTGTCGGAGGCGGCCGCGAAGGCGCTCGCGCTCGCGTTCCGCACCGCCGCGCAGCCGGCGCGCGCGCACCGGTCCCGCAAGGGGGCGCCGCAGTGGTCGGTGGAGCCGGGATGGTAGCCCGTCGTCTCGTCGTCTGCCTCGACGTCGCCGGCGGGCGGGTGGTCAAGGGGACCCGGTTCGGCCAGCTGCGCGACTGGGGCGATCCGGTCCGGCGGGCGACCGAGTACGAGGCCCACGGCGCGGACGAGATCGTCCTCCTCCAGATCGACGGCTCGACGCGCCGTCCCCTGCGCCCCGAGACCGTGCGATCGGTCGCCCGGGCCCTCTCCATCCCGCTCACCGTCGGGGGCGGGATCTCCAGCGCGGCCCAGGTCGAGGGGCTGCTCGCGGCGGGCTCGGACCGGGTGAGCCTGAACAGCGGGGCCCTCGCCGACCCGGCACGGATCGACCGCATCGCGCGTCGGTGCGGCCGGCAGGCCGTCGTCCTCGCGATCGACGTGCGCCGGGAGGCCCCCGGGCGCTGGCGGGTCTACTCCCACGGGGGGGCCCGTCCGACCGGCCGCGAGGTCGGGGCCTGGGCGCGCGAGGGCGCGGAGCGCGGGGCCGGCGAGATCCTCGTGACGTCGATCGATCGCGACGGGACGCGGCGCGGCTACGACCTCGCGCTCCTCCGCCGGGTCCGCGCCTCGGTCCCGGTGCCGATCCTCGCCTCGGGCGGGGCGGGGGACGCGCCGGCGATCTACCGGGCGTTCCGGACCGGCGGGGCCGACGCGGCGCTCGCCGCCGGGATGTTCCACGACGGCACGACGACGCCGCGGGCCGTCAAGTCGTACCTCGCGCGCCGCGGGGTGGAGGTCCGGCCGTGACCCGGCAGGGGCTGCCGGGCTGGCGCGGCCCCCGGGCCGAGGACGCGCGGGTGCCCACGATCGTACAGGACGACGGGGACGGCACCGTCCTCATGCTCGGCTGGTCGAGCCCCGCCTCGTACCGACGCCTGCGTCGCTCGGGGCAGCTCGTGCTGTTCAGCCGGTCCCGGGGCCGGCTCTGGCGCAAGGGGGAGAGCTCCGGGAACACGGTGCGGATCGTCGGGGCCCGCTGGGACTGCGACTCCGATGCCCTGCTGCTCCGGGGAGTTCCGGCCGGCCCGACCTGCCACACCGGACTCCGCAGCTGCTTCGGGGAGGGGGACCCGCGCGCGGAGCGTCAGCGCTCTCCGGTCCTGGCCGCGCTCGAAGCCCGCGTGGCGGAGCGGAGCCGAACGCGGCCGGTCGGCTCGTACACCGCGGCCCTGCTCCGCGACGAGGAGCGTCGGCTGAAGAAGGTCGGGGAGGAGGCGATCGAGCTGATCGTGGCCGCCGGTCGAGGCGACCGGGCGGCCGTCCGGCGCGAGGCCGCCGACCTGGTCTACCACGTGACGGTGGCCCTCGAGGCCGCGGGGGTCGGCTGGTCCGACGTTCTTGAGGTGCTCGCCGAACGGGCCCGGGCGGGGGATCCGGGCGGGGCCCTCGCTAGCTCGACCGTCCGCGGCAGCGCCGCACGATCTCGCGGGGCCCGTCCGAGAGCACGCGAGCGAGCGCCCCCGGGGGCACGCCCGCCCCCTCCGCGATCCGACGGGCGGTCTCGAAGGGGACGAGCTGGTCCGGAGCGTGGGCGTCCGAGTCGACGACGAGGGAAGCGCCCGCGCGCAGCGCCTGGGCCGCCACGCGCCCGTTCGAGAGCGAGTGGCCCCGGCGGGGGCTGATCTCGAGCGCGACCCCGTGGGCCTTGGCGAGCTCGGCGTCGCGCAGGCTGAGCAGTCCCGGGTGGGCGAGGACGTCGACCTCGCCGGAGACGATCGCGGCCCGGTTCGTCCCCGGGTACACCGGCTCGGCGGTCGTCTCGCCGTGCACGACGATGACCTCGGCCCCGGCGCGCCGGGCGGCCCGCGCCGCGTCGGCGATCCGGGCCGGCGGGAGCATGCTGATCTCCACCCCGATCAGCGCCGCCATGCGGCACCCCTCGAACGGTACCCGCTCCTGACGGAGCCGCTCGAGCAGCGGCGCCGGATCCTCCATCATGAGGTGGTCGGTCACGGCCAGCGCGCGATGGCCGAGCACCTCGGCCTGTCGCCACATGTCGGTGGCCGCCGCGCTTCCGTCGGTCAGGAAAGTGTGCGAGTGAAAATCGTACCGGGCCCCCGCCGGGAGAGCGGCCGGGGCGCGTCGAGGGGCACGGCGGGCCCGGGCGGGCGACACGGAGCCCCGAGCGCGCGCCGCGCCTAAATGGTTCTCCGCTCCCCCCAGCGCCCGCGGCCCGCCCGGGCGCCGGCCCACCGATGCTCCCCGTCATGACCCTTAGGCAGAACCTCTGCCGCAATCGAAGT
>JASHVI010000045.1 GCA_030039525.1 Thermoplasmata archaeon | reverse complement strand
TCGATCTACACGGGGTCGACTCACCTGTACCCGGTCTTCGACCCGAAGGGGTCGGGCCGGACCTCGGTGAGCGGCTCGGTCATCGTGAGCTCCGTCACGATCGTACGGGTTACCTGATCGGCCTCGCAGACGCTTCGGCTTCCGCGCGGGTTGCGGCTCGACCACCCGAGTGAGGCCGGCACGGTGGACGTCCCGGGTACCTCGACGGGCCGCCTCGGGCCCTTGCGCTTCGCCCTCGGGCCCGACCACGAACGGCCGCACGTGCGCCGCACGTCTGCTCGTAGTTGGAGACCTCCCACCGTTCTCCCGCCTTTGAGCGCGCCCTACTCGATCCGTGATGGGAAGTATGCGCTCTCACGATGGTACGTCCTCAGGTCTTCGACCCGTGCGGCACCGAAACGTCATCCTTCCGCCTGGGACCGCCTTGGAGGTGGCGCCGATCAGTAGCGGGCGGACCCGGCTCGTTCGGCGCGCCACAGTCGTACTCCTCCTCATCGGCAGTTCGCTGCTCGCGGCGAGTTTCTTCCTGCCATGGTACTCCGTCGCTGGGACGTACTCCACGGAGTCGTTCTATCCATGGGGAGTCGAGTCCGTCGGCACGGCTAGCGATCCGGGGATGCAAACGCGAAGTTTCGCGGGCGCGACGATGCCGACTGTCGGCGCCCTGTACGCCGACGCTGGCGCTGCCCTCCTAGTGTGTGCCGGTCTTGGGGTCGCTGCCGCGGTCGTAATCCATGTTGCCCGTGGCTCCGAACGCGGACGGTTGGCATCGATTCTCCTCATCGCGGTTGCCCTAACGTTGGCGGTTGGGACACCGCTGTATGTCGCCGCCGAGCAGCCATCCGTCATCTGCTACGACTCAATTCACAACGACAATGTGGCATGGCCTGGCCCACCTCCCCAGGCGAACAGCTCAGCCCTGCCGACCTCAGCCCCGGTGTGCTCTTGGATATCTTTCGCGCCGGGAGGACAGTGGTCTTTGTCGAGCTCGACCGGACCGGAATCGACGTTTGCGGGCAGCTCGACACAGGCGCAGTTCTACCCGTCCTCTTGGGGACCGTCAAGTGGCTGGATAGTTGCCTTGGCCGGGGCCGGGCTTCTAGCCATTGCTGCTGTCTCGCTCGCCCTACCATCCCAATCGGCGCCCTCAGCACCCGGAGGCGGCCGGAGCTCAACAGTCACTCGCAGCACGTTTCGGAACCGATTGACCGGACTGCGGGATGTCGCCGTTCAGCGACTTCGGCTCTGTAGGAGCGGGCTGAAGCGCGCCCGCTCCCTAGGTGGCCTGCTCGCCCTCCTCGGCATTCTGCTGCTCGGCGTGAGCTTGTTCTGTGCATGGTACCAAGTTACCCAATCAGGGGTGGTCGAAACATTCGGACCCGCAGGATTGGGGTCGACGCCCTGGCTGGGGACGACTCCGCCTTCGAATCTTGGAGCGGCCGGGATGCCGTATACAGGCTTGCTTTACGACCTGACCACCGCGGCCATCGGGATCGGCGTGGTGGCCGGAGCCATCGGCGCTGCGGCGTTGATCGGAGGGATTTTCAGCTCTACCCTCAGGATTGGCCGAGCACTGCTCATCGCCTCATTCCTGCTCGCGGTTGCTGCACCGACGGGCGTCGCCATCGCCGAACCACTGGCCACATGCGGTGACTTTCCTCTGAATGCAGGCGGTGGCAATTCTTCCCTGGCCGGAGATCATTGCTACTGGGTTACCCAGAACGTGAGCGGAGGCACTGGACCGGTGCCCGCCTACGGCACGGGCCCCGGTTCGGGCTTTGTAGGTGGGAACACCCCCGGGTCGAGCCTCACGTGGGGACCAAGCGTAGGCTGGTACCTGGCCTTGCTCTCCGCCGCTCCACTTGTCGCGGGCGCGACGCTCGCCGGATGGCAAAAAGGGGGGGCACGCTCTCGACGTCCCCGAGTTCCGCCGACAGACGAGTAGGTGGGTCCGGACAGACCAAGCGGACTGGCGCCGTTCCGGGTCGGTCCCGAAGGGACCGAGGCGGGGTACCTCGATGGGCCGGGGCGGATTCGAACCGCCGATCTCCGCGTTGTAAGCGCGACGTCCTAACCGCTAGACGACCGGCCCGGTTCGGAGTCGGGCTCCGCGGGTAAGTCTCTGTCGGTCGGCGGGCTCGAGCCGCGACGGTGGCGCACCCGAACGGACAGGCCCCGGCCGAGGCCTCCCATCACCGGACCGGACACCGCGGCTTCGCCGACGGCGACGATCTCCTCCCGCTGGACGAGGAGGACGGCATCGCCCGCGCGAACCTCCGGATCGGCACGCAAGATTCCGGGGTCGAAGAGGTCGCCCGTGAGACGAACCTCCGGCGCCACCCGGACGGAGAGTCCCGCGTCCGCTCCGATCCGTTCGCCCCCCGCGACCGTGAGCTGGAACAATCCCCGCTCTTCCCGCCACGTCGCCAGGTCGACCCCGGCGCCGTCGGAGATCCGCTGGAACCACGGACGCCCGTGGAGCCGGACCGGCTCTCGGAAGAGCCGGCCGGCGGGCTCGGGCCCGAACTGGGTCCGTGCCAGTGCGGCGAGCTCCTCTCGGACGACCCGTAGGGCTCCCGGCGAGGCCGAGGCCTCCGCAACGGCCTCTTGGAGGGCCTGCGAGAGGGACGAGAGCGCGTCCGGCGAGGTGGAGCGATCGTCCTTCATCGTCCACACCGTGCCGGGCCCCTCGGGGAGCGTCGGCCGGAGGAACGCGTACTCTTCCGGATCGAGGTGGACGACGGTGCGCCGGTAGTGGCCTCGGCTCCGTAGATGATCGAGGCCCGAGATCACCGCCTCTCGCTCCCCCTCGTCCCAGTCGCCCGTCACGGGGATGTCGTAGTGCCGTGCCGGCGGGAGGTCCTCGAGTTCCCGCGGTACCACGCCCAGCGGGGAGGTCACCGAGACCACGTGGACCCGCTCCCGGCCTCGGAGCCCGTCGAGCGCTTCCGCGAACCGTCGATGCGATCGGGAGTTCCGGTACGGCTTCGTCTTCGCGCACGGGACGAGGAGCAG
>JASHVI010000044.1 GCA_030039525.1 Thermoplasmata archaeon | reverse complement strand
GAGAGATCGTGCACGTCGACGTCGTGGTCCACGACCACGACGTAGCGCGTGAACATCAGCTGCCCCAGGCCCCAGAGCGCGTGCATCACCTTGCGCGGGTGGCCCGGGTAGCGCTTGCGGATCGAGACCACGAGGACGTTGATGAACAGGCCCGACTCCGGCAGGTTCATGTCGACGATCTCGGGCAGGACCAGCCGTACGACGGGCCGGAAGACCCGCTCGACCGCCTTCCCGAGCACGCTGTCCTCCGTGGGCGGCTTGCCCGTCACGGTCGACAGGTAGACCGCGCCCTCCCGCTGCGTGACGTGGGTCACGTGCAGGACCGGGAACGACTCGGGGGCGGAGTAGTAGCCGGTGTGGTCCCCGAAGGGCCCCTCGATCCTCCGCTCGGTCGGATCGACGTACCCCTCGAGGACGATCTCGGATTGCGCGGGGACCTCGAGGTCCACGGTCTCCGCCTTCACCAGCTCGAGCGGCTCGCCGCGCAGGAACCCGGCGAAGACCCAGTTCGGGACCCCCTCCGGCACAGGGGCGAGGCCGGCGAGCACGGTCGCGGGGTCGGCGCCGAGCGCCACCGCGACCGGCATCCGCTCCCCGCGCGCGCTCCACTTGGCGAGGTTCGAGGCGCCCACCCGGTGGAGCTGGGCGTGGAAGCCGAGAGTGTCCGGACCGTACTGCTGGAGCCGGTAGATCCCCGTGTGGGGCTCCCCCGTCTCCGGATCCGAAGTGACCACGACGGGGAAGGTGATGGTCCGTCCGGCGTCGCCCGGCCAGGTCTTCAGGATCGGGAGACGGTCGAGGTCGACCCGGTCCCAGCGGATCGCCTGCGCGGGTGCGGAACGGACGCGCTTCGGGCCGAGGTTCCGGAGCGTGTCGAGGGTCGCGAAGGTTCCGGAGAGGTCCTTCAGCGCGCCGAGGATCCCGGCGGGAGGGCGGAGCTTCAGGAGGCCCGAGACCCGCTCGGCGGTCGCCTCCACGGAGGCGTCGCCCAGCGCCTTCGCGATCCGGCGGGGCGAGCCCAGCACGTTCATCGCGACCGGGTAGCCCCCCGGCTCGACCTTCTCGAACAGGATCGCGGGGCCATCCGCGGCGATCGTCCGCCGCGTCACCTCCGCGATCTCGAGGTCCCGCGAGACCGGGGTCGGAACCCGGACGAGGTCCCCCCCGCGCTCGAGCTCGGAGAGGAACTCCCCGAGGGAGCGGAACGCCATCGGGCGGGCACCGGCCCGCCGTATTTAATTCGGGTCGCGGGCTCACGGGTTCACCCGCGAACCTCGGAGCCGCCGTGCGAACCGTCACCCTCGAGTTCCCGACCGAAGTGTTGGTCCGCCTCGGGGTGGTCCCCGAGCGGTTCTTCCGTCGCTTCGAAGAGCTCGAGCTCCTCGAGACGCTGCGCCTGGAGGAGGGCTGGCGCTGGCAGCTCCTGCGGCTTCGCCGGCGCGGCCCGTACCGCCCCGCGAGCTCGCTCGGCCGGGAGGCGGCACGGATCCGCCGGCACTACGGGCTCGAACGGTTCGAGGTGGTCGAAGAGCGGCCTCCGGAGCGGGAGTACATCCTGCTGGTCCGTCAGCGGAATCCCCCGTGGCTCCGGCTCCTCCTCGAGCTCGCCGGGGGCGAGATCGCTCCCACCGCCCCGTTCCGGATCGGAGAGGAGTCGACGCTCGCCTCGTTCCACGGCACGGAGCGGGCCCTTCGGCGGGTGCTGAAGCGGCTCGATCGCGAGGAGGTCCCGTACCGCGTCGTGCGGGCGTCGAGCCGCTCGGTCCGGCGCCGGGGGACGACCGACCTGACCGCTCCCCAGCGGGAGGTCCTCGCCCGGGCCTGGACCCTGGGATTCTACGCCATCCCCCGGCGGATCTCGCTCACCCGTCTCGCCCGTCTCACCGGTCGCAGCCCACCGGCGCTCGGCAAGATGCTCCGCCGGGCCGAGGGCCGGCTGGTGGCCCGCTCCCTCGCGCTCGCCGGCCCGGGATAGCCCGCCGGCCGCGCAAGCGTCAAACCCCGGAGCCCGTCCCGCTCGGCGTGCCGGGCCGGCGCTTCGTCGTGCTCGTCGAACCGGTCGACCCGTCGGCCGAGGTCCCGGTACCTCGCCGCGCGACGCCGGGCTCCGTCGGCTTCGACCTGGCCGCGGCCGAGGACGTCACCCTGCGGCGGGGACGGATCACCAAGGTCCGCACCGGACTGAGGGCCCGGCCCCCCGCCGGGACGTTCCTCGAGGTGCGGCCGCGCAGCGGGCTCTCGACGAAGGGCGTGCTCATGGCGAACGGCCCCGGGACGATCGACCGGGACTTCGCCGGCGAGATCTGCGTACCCCTCACCTACCTCTTCCCGGGAACCTATGCGGTGAAGCGAGGGGACCGGATCGCGCAGATGCGTCTCGTGGAGGACCCCCCGACGGCCATGCGATGGGGCCGGGTGGGCCCGGTGAAGGGCCGCGACGGGGGCTTCGGCTCCACCGGCCGATAGCGGAACTCCGGAGCGACGCCGCGAGGAGCCGGGGGAATTGGCGGGCCTTTCCGCGCCGGGGCCGCCCGGCGAACCCGCCGTGGGGTCTCGGTGGGTGCGAGGCCCGTTGCAGGTCGTCTTCGTCCTCCTGTTGGCGGCCGCCTTCGCTGCGGTCGCGTTCTCTCTCGCGGTGCTCCTCGTGGCCCCTCGGGACCTCGCGCTCCACGAGGACGGGGGCGAGGTCCTCTTCGCCCTGCTCGCCCCGGCGTGGATCGTCGCGACGGTCCGACGGTCCGCGTGCCCCGGAGTCCCCGAGCGAGCGTCGGGGGCCCTCGCCGCCCTCGCCACCGCGGCGCTCCTCGGAGGGTTGCTGGCCGCGGGGACGCTTCCGGGCCGGCTCGGGGGACTTCCACTCCTCCCGCTCGCCGGGGTGGTCGTGGCGTCGCTCGACGGGGCCCGGGTCCTCGCGCGGGTCCTCTGGACCACGGGCCCGGACCGAAACCGGCGCACCGCGTAGTCGATCGGCGGCGAGCCGGACCCGACGCCGGACGTCGGTCGCAGCTCCCTCGCGGTCCGGGACCGCCCGGTGACGCGGGAGCGCAGGCCTCCGGCCGGGTGGGCCACGGACCGTTCGTGGAGGTCGACGCGGCACCCGAAACGGTCTAACCCGAAGCCCCGCCTCCGCGCGACCGCATGGAGGGCGCTCCCTCCGATCCACCGACTCCGCCGCGGCCGGGGCTCCTCGCCAGGGCTCGCAGCCGACTGGCCCGCCTCGGCCGACGGGTCGTTCGAAGCGAGTCCCGGGGGGCCCACCGGAGCTGGGTCGCGGTCTCCCAGCACCTCTGGCGCTCGATGCTGCTGGCGGTGCCGATCGGCGTGGTGGCGGGGCTCGGCTCGGTCGCCTTCTACGCCCTATGGCTCGGCTCGACCCGGTTCTTCCTGGACGGGGTCGTCGGGATCGCGTATCCGCTCGCGGGGCCGCCGCCGGGGGGCACCGTCCTTTGGACGAGCTCCTTCCCGCGGATCCTCCTGCTGCCGGTGGTCCTCGTCCTCGGCGGGCTCGGGGTCGGGCTGCTCGTCGAGCGGGGGGCCCCCGAGGTCGCGGGCCACGGCACCGACCAGTCGATCGAGGCGTTCCACTCCGGCGGCGGGCGCGTGCGCGCCCGGGTCCCCTTCCTCAAGATGATCGCCTCCGCGCTGACCCTCGGCGTCGGGGGCGCCGGGGGACGGGAGGGGCCGGCCGCCCAGATCGGGAGCGGCTTCGGCGCCTGGTGGGCGGACGCGCTGCGGCTCTCCGACCGAGAGCGACGGGTCGCGCTCGCCACGGGCCTCGGCGCGGGCGTCGGAGCGATCTTCCGGGCCCCCCTCGGCGGCGCGATCTATGCGGCCGAGGTGCTCTACACCCAGGACTTCGAGCCCGAGGTGCTGTTCCCCTCGATCATCGCGTCGGTGATCAGCTACTCGATCTTCGCGCTGTTCTACGGCTTCTCGACCCTCTTCGTGCTTCCGGCCGGCGGCGTGAGCTGGTCGATCGGCCAGATCCCGCTCTACGCGTTCCTCGGGCTCGTCTGCGCCGGCGCCGGGGTCGGCTTCGTCCGGTTGTTCCGCGCCGGAGAGCGGGGCTTCGCCGCGACGGGCTGGCGCCCGATGCTCCGGATCCCGGCGGGGATGGGGGCCGCCGGGCTGCTCGTGCTCGGGGCCTACTTCCTGCTCCCGTGGGGGAACCACTTCGTCGCGCTCTCGTCGATCGACGTCGGGTACGGGTTCGTGCAGGCGGCGATGCTCGGCCAGATCGGGCTCACCACGATCGTGCCGCTCGCGCTGGTCGCGTTGGGGGTCGCGATCGTCCTTCGAGCCGCGACGACGACCCTCACGGTAGGGAGCGGCGGCGCGGCCGGTCTCTTCGGTACCAGCGTGGTGGTGGGCGCCCTGATCGGGGTCGAGATCGGCGCGGTGTTCCACACGATCCTCCCCGGGCTCGTGCCGATCGCGGCCCTCTCCGCCTTCGCGATCGTCGGGATGATGACGTTCTTCGGAGGCGTCTCGAAGGCGCCGCTCGCGGTGCTCGTCATGGTCGCGGAGATGACCGGAAGCTACAGCCTGCTCGTGCCGGCGATGCTGTCGATCTTCATCGCCTACATCGGGACCGGACCGTACCACCTCTACGAGGCGCAGGTCCCGAGCCGGCTCGATAGTCCCGCGCACCGCGACGAGTACGCCCGCTACCTCCAGGGATCGAGCCCGGAGCCGTAGGCGGGCCGGTCGGCGGTCGGGGCGGGGGCCCTACGCCGGTCGGGGGAGGAAGTCCCCGAGCGAGGTCTGCTTCAGGGGGGCCGGCGCGGGGGCCACCTCTCCCCGGTCGGACTCCTCCTCGAGCCGTTCGAGCATGTCGTGCATGCGCCGCTCCCGGCTCCGGGCGGCGCGGTCGAGCCCGACGTCGCGGGTCCCCTTAGCGACCAGCACGACGACCCGGCCCACCGATTGTCGACCCGTCCGACCCCGCCGCTGGATGGTGCGGACGACGTCCGGGAGCGGCTCGTAGAAGATGACGAGGTCCGTGGAGGGCACGTCGAGGCCCTCCTCCGCGACCGAGGTGGCGACCAGGCAGTTGATCTCCCCCGACCGGAACCGGTCGAGGAGCTCGACCTGCTCCTTCTGGCTGAGGCCGGGGTCGCCGGCCCGCGAGGCCTGACCGACGAACCGGGCCGGACGAACGCCGGCCGACTCGAACGGCCGGAGCGCCTCGAGCAGCACGTCGGCCGTCGACCGGTACTGCGTGAAGATCAGGACCCGGCTCGACGGCGCCCGGGCCACTTCGGCCCGCGCCAGCGAGACCGCCTCCGCGACCTTCGGGTGCTCGAGGTCGAGGTGGCGGAGGAGCTCCGCCACCGCGGCGACGTCCGGGTCCAGCAGGAAGGTGCGCTGGGCGGGAGTCTTCCGGCCGGCCTTTCCCGCCGACTGCCGGTCGAGGAACTGCCGGAGCGATTCCACTCCCTGGCTCTCGGCGAGCTCGAGGGCGTGGAGGATCTTCATCACGACCGATTGCGCCGTCGTGGCCCCCCAAAGGCGCGGCTCCACGGCGAGAGACTGGCGCCGCGCCTCCGCGATCTGGCGATGCAGGAGTTCGCCGACCGCGAGGAACGCCCGGCGGCTCGATTCTCCCGCGGGGACCAGGTCCTGCCGGACGAGCGGCTCCCGCTGGCGCGCCAGCGCCCCCCGGAGGCGGATCGCCACCTCCTGCAGCGCCGGAGGGACCGGCACCTCGAGCGTCTCGACCCCGCTCCCGAAGAAGTACGGCCGGACGTCGGGATCGTCGGGCGTCCGGTACTCGAAGTGCCGGATGCCGAGGTGGGTCCACACGCGCCGGATCCTCGGGAGGCTCGCCCCCGGCGAGGCGGTCATCGCGAGGACGTGGACCCCCTCGAGTTCCCGAGCGGCCGCGCCGATCGCGACGTACGGGTAGTCGCCGACCGCCCGGTGCGCCTCGTCGAACACGACGAGCGAGAACTCGGAGAGGTCGAGGCGGCCGGCGGCGAGGTCGTGCGCGATGACCTGCGGGGTCGCGACGACGATCCGGGGAGGGGGCGTGGGCTGGGACCGCTTTCCCGGGGCGACCTGGCCAGTGAGCACGATCGGCTCCGGCGCCAGGAGTGACTCGGCGAGCGACCGGGCGTGCTGGACCACGAGCGGCCGCGTCGGGGCGAGGAAGAGGATCGAGCGCGTCGGGGAACGCAGCAGCGTCTCCGCGATCACCCGGACCGCGATGGCCGTCTTGCCGAGCCCCGTCGGCAGCACGACGAGGGTGGGGCGCCGCAGGGCCGCCGCGGCGATCGCGGCCTGGTACTCCCGGTCCTCCAGGACCCCCGGCCGGATCCGAGGGTGGCTGACGGTGGCCATCCGCTATCGAACCCCGGAGACCCCCTTTAATGCGTTGCCGAGGTCGGGGAGGAAGGTGCTCCTCCTCGATACCGCCCTCGTCGCGTACACCGTCCTGGTCCTGCTCGTCCAGGGCCTCGCGATCTGGCTGGCGTACGCGATGCCGCACCTCCGTCCGGGGGAGCCCCCGGAGCCGGCCGAGGGGCCGGCGGTGCGCGTCGTCATCGCGGCGCGCGACGAGGGAGAATCGATCGGGCCCTGCCTCGACGACCTTCGGGCCCAGCGGTACCGGCCGATCGAGATCGTCGTCGTCGACGGGGGCTCGAAGGATGACACCGTCACCGAGGCGCAGCGGCGTCCCGGCGTCACCGTGCGGTCGGAGCCGCCGCTGCCGGCCGGATGGGTCGGCAAGAACTGGGCCTGCCACGTCGGCGCGCAGGGCTCGACGGCCCCGTTCCTGCTCTTCCTCGACGCCGACGTGCGGTGCGCCCCGGGCGCGGTCGGTGCCGCGATCGGATGGGCCGAACGCGACGGCGCGGACCTCGTCACGCTCGCGCCGCGGATCGAGACGGTGGGGTTCTGGGAGCGCGTGGTGCTCCCGTTCTACACCCAGATGGTGCTCACGTACTTCCGGGCGCCGCGGGTGAACCGACCCGGTTCGAGGGCGGCGATGGCGAACGGGCAGTTCCTGCTCGTCCGGCGTTCCGCGTACGAGGCCCTCGGGGGCCACGCGGCGATCGCGCCGCTCGTCCTGGAGGACGTGGCCCTCGCCCGACGATTCCGAGCGGCGGGGAGGCCGATGCGCGTCGGATGGGCCCCGGAAACCCTGACCACGCGGATGTACCGCGACCGGCACGAGATGTTCGAGGGTCTTCTGAAGAACGTCCACGACACCGAGTTCCGCGCGGCCCGGCAGCTCGGATTCCTCGGGGCCCTGCTCGCCTTCTTCCTCCTCCCGCTCGCGATCCTGCCGCTCGGGCTCCTCTACGCCTCCCCCGTGGCGGTCGCCTGCGGTGCGGTCCTCTACGTCGCCCTCTTCGGCAAGCACGCCGCGTTCGCCCGGGGCGTCGGCGGCCGGGCCCGCGACGGCCTACTCTTCCCGGTCGCGGTCGGCTTCTACCTCGTCCTGATCGCGAGCTCCCTCGCCCGGGGTCTGCGGGGCCGGCCCCTCACCTGGAAGGGGCGCGAGTACCCGCTCGACCCACGGGCGCCGGCCCCGCCAAGCCCATAATCGACGGGGACAGGGTCCCCGCGATGGCGGCGGCGTCGGAGCGGGCCTGGGACCTCTTCATCGGCGGAGCGCCGGTGCCGGCGAGCTCCGGCGAGCGCCGGCCCGTCACCGACCCCGCGACGAACCAGGCGTTCGGTCAGGTCGCGGTCGGGAGCCGGGAGGACGCCCGGCATGCCCTCGAGACGGCGGAGCGGGCGTTCCGGGAGTCCGGCTGGGCGGGCGACGACGGGTCGAAGCGCGCCCGGACCCTCCGACGGCTCGCCGACCTCGTGGAGCGGAGCGCGGAGGAGCTGGCCGCCCTCGAGACCCGGACCGTCGGGAAGACGCTCCGCGAGTCGAAGGGCGACATGGGCTTCGTCGTCCGGACCCTCGAGTACGTGAGCGGCCTCGCCGACAAGCTCGACGGGGAGAGCATCCCGGTCCCCGGGAGCCGCCTCGACTACACGCTCCGGGAGCCGCTCGGCGTCACGGTGCACATCGCGCCCTGGAACTACCCGCTCGTCCTCGCGGTCCGCTCGGTCGCGCCGGCGCTCGCCGCCGGCAACGCGGCGATCCTGAAGCCCGCCAGCCTGACCCCGCTCACCGCCCTCCGGTTCGCCGAGCTGGCGAAGGAGGCCGGCCTCCCCGACGGCCTCCTCAACGTCGTGCCGGGCCCGGGCGCCGAGCTCGGAGAGGCGCTCGTCTCGGACGAGCGGTGCCGCTCCGTCTCCTTCACCGGCTCGAGCGACGTGGGCCTTCGGATCGCGGCCCTCGCCGCGCCGCGGCTGATACCCACCAGCCTCGAGCTCGGGGGGAAGAGCCCGGTCGTCGTCTTCCCGGACGCGGACCTCGATCGCGCCGCGCGCGGGATCGCCTTCGGGATCTTCGGCAACGCCGGGCAGATGTGCTGGGCCGGGTCGCGCTTGATCGTCGAGCGGAGCGTCCACGAGGCGCTCCTCGGCAAGGTCCGGGCCCTCGCGGAGGCCCTCAAGGTCGGCCCCGGGCTCTCGCCGGGCTCGGAGATGG
>JASHVI010000043.1 GCA_030039525.1 Thermoplasmata archaeon | reverse complement strand
TATCCCTGCAGCTTGTCCATCAGCGAGTCCAGGCTGGCCTCCGCCGGCATCGGCGGCGCGAGCCGTTGCCGCTACTTGAGCGTAGAGGCGTGCGCGGCCTCAGAGCAGCGACGGGAGGAGCGCGACCTTCACGAGGACCACGCCCTCCGCCGGGACCGAGAAGCTGGAGGGCGTGAGGCCCGTCCAGGTCTTCGTCACCGGGCCGGAGCTCGACGGACCCCAGGTCCACTCCGCGCCGAAACCGAGGACGGTGACCCCCGTCCCCCGGAGCGGCAGGGTCACCGGCGTGGTGGTGTTCGTGTTCGCGACAAGGATCGAGAAGGAGGTCCCGAGCGCGTCCCGCGAGGCCGCGAGGTAGAGACCCCCGGGAGTCCCCCCGACCTGGGTCCTCAGCACGTACGGGTCGAACTGGGGGAAGATCGTCGAGAAGAGGGTGGCGACGGGGTGGGGCGCCCCGGTGGAGCCGTTGAAGATCGACCCGGGGTAGCTGGAGATGAGGCTGTAGAGGTCGAGGGAGCGGGCCCCGATCGTCATCCCCTCGATCGCCTCCGCGGTGACGTAGGGGACCTCCGGGAAGCCGGCCATCATCGTCGCCTTCGGGCCCTTCCCGCCCCCGCTACCGGCGCCCATCTCGTCGACGTAGACGCCGACCGAGTGGCACTTCGGGCAGGCGCTGAGGATCGCCGCGTGGTCGAGCGGCAGCCGGTGGGAGAGGGAGCCGGTCTTGTTCAGCGTCGAAAAGAACCCCTCGAGCGTCGCGTTGCGGGCCCCCGTGGGGCCGGCCGGATAGACGTGGATCCCGACGCCGCTCAGCTCCCGCCGGTTCACGGAGACGGTCTCGCGGATCCAGAAGGGCTCCCGGTAGGCCCCGGTCCCGACCCCGGGGAGCCCGAGGAATTTCGCCGCGGGATCCACCGCCCGGATGGCGGCGATGTACCGGTGGACGAGCTCCGCGTACTCGAGCGGGGTCACCTTCGACCTCGGGGAGGTCGCCCACGTCGACCAGGAGTCGTTGTACCGGTTCCAGAGCGCCGGCTCGTTGCCGATCTCCCAGTACGCCGGCTGGAAGCTCAGGTTGTGCACGACGTACCGGACGTAGTACGCCGCGGTCGACGGGCTGTCGATCTCGCCCGGGAGCTGCATCTCCGCGACACACCGCACCGACTTGCACCAGGCGACGAAGCCGGCCGTCGTGAACGGGGCGACGTAGCTCCCGCCGCCCGGCCGGTAGATCCGGTTCGTCGTGTAGTTGAACATGTCCGCGACGCGGCCCCCGGGCCAGCGCGCGAACCGAAGGTCCGAGCTCTTGAGGTAGCTCGCGACGGTCGGGCCGATCCCCGCGTACGGAGTCACGTCGATGCCGAAGAAGCCCCGGCCGATGTGGTCGAGGACGCTCGCGTTGTGCAGCGCGAGCGTAATCGTGTGCCCGAGCAGCGACGAGGGGGCGGGCTCGTCCCGAGGGAGCACGGGGACCGGCGAGGCCGCGGTCGGGATGGGAAGCGGGGGAACCGGCGAGGCGCCGATTGGAGAGGGAAGCGCGGGCAGCAGGACCAGCAGCGAGAGGGCCACGAGCCCGAAAAGGCGCGACCGCTGGGGAAGCCCAGACCTGCCTACCCGGCAGCCTGTCCTCGCGAGCTTCAGCGGGTGGCGGAGTTTCTCTCCGCACCGGAGCAAGCGAACGTTCGAGCCTCGATGACGTATATCACTTGTTGGGCCGGTCGCGGGCCGGGTCCGACGCCGAACGCCCGGTGGCCTCCCGGGAGCGTCGCTCCGGCCGGGGGAGCCTCGGGCTGCCCGCTCCATAGCGAGATGAACCCGCGCGAGGTCCTCGGGGGGTGTCGCTCCTCGTCGAGGTCCGGGACTCCGTCCTCCACGTCACGCTGAACCGCCCGGAGGTCCACAACGCGATTGACCCCGAGACCCACGAGGAGCTCCTCGCCGCCTGGAGGCGGCTGCGCGACGAGGAGGAGCTCCGCGTCGGGCTGCTCACGGGCGCCGGCGACCGGGCCTTCTGCGCCGGGGTCGACCTGAAGCGGATGGGCGACTTCTACCGGGGCGTCCCACCGGAGCGCCGCCGAGAGGTCTGGGATCGGGAGCCCGGGATCGGGGGCATCACGCGCAACTTCGACCCGGGGAAACCGATCGTCGCCGCGATCAACGGCTTCTGCCTCGGCGGGGGCCTCGAGCTGGCGCTCGCCTGCGACATCCGGTACGCGAGCGAGAACGCGACCTTCGGGCTGCCCGAGGTGCGCTGGGCGATCATGCCCGGGCAAGGAGGGACCCAGCGCCTGCCGAGGACGGTGCCGCCGAACGTCGCCCTCGAGATGATCCTCACCGGCCGCCCCATCGCCGCCGCCCGCGCGCTCCAGGTCGGTCTGGTGAACGGCGTGTTCCCCCTCGCGCGCGTCCGGGAGGAGGCCGGGGAGGTCGCGAGCGCCATCGCGGCTCTCCCCCCGCGCTCGGTCCGACACGCCCGCGAGGCCGTGCTGCGAGGGCTGGGCCTCCCGCTCTCGGAAGGCCTGCGCCTGGAGCAATCGCTCGCGGACCCGCTCCGGGATTCGGCGGAGAATCGCGCCGCCCGGGCAGGATTCGGTAAGTCCGGCTGATCGGTCCGGGCCTTCCGAGCGCTCGGAGGGTTCGGCGGCCATCGCCACGGCCCGAGAGGTCCGAAGGGCGGGCTGCGGGAGCCGTCGCGTACGGGCAGGGGCGCGTCGCTTACAAGCCCCGACGGGTCGGCTCGGACGACCGGAGCGTTCGGTCGCGTGGACATGACGGTATCAGAGCGTGAGGTGTCGATCCGGACCCCCAGCCGATCGATCGATTGCTTTCTCGCCTTCCCGGCGGGGCGGGGGAAGCCGGCCCCGGCGGTCGTCGTCGTGCACGAGATCTTCGGCGTCGACGGGCACATCCAGGACGTCGCCCGGCGGTTCGCGGGCCAAGGCTACGTCGCGGCCGCCCCGAACCTCTTCACCGGCCCGCTCCAGGCGACGCTCACCCCGGAGAACATCGGCCTCGCGATGCAGGCCTTCGCGCAGGCGCCGCCGGAACTGCGCCGAGACCCTTCCAAACTGGCCGCGTTCGCGGCCTCGCAGCCTCCCGAGCGGCGCCCAATCCTCGAGGCGTTCGGCATGGTGTCCAGCCCGCCGGTCCAGGCCGGCTTCGCGCAGGACCTGAAAGCGGTCGCCGACCACCTCCGAGGCCTCCCCGAGGTCGATCGGAACCGGGTCGGGTCTGTCGGCTTCTGCTTCGGCGGCGCGA
>JASHVI010000042.1 GCA_030039525.1 Thermoplasmata archaeon | reverse complement strand
CGTTCGGGGAGTCCCGGCTGCCTGACTCGAACAGGCGACCTGAGGATGTCCACGGGGGCCGCCGGTGACCGGCGGTCTCGACTACAGTCCCCCGCTCTACCACTGAGCTAAGCCGGGTTCCCCGCCGGTCAGTCGCGCGCCGGGTAATTAAAGCCGTCACGGCGTGGCCGGCAGCCCGAGGAGGGCCCGCAGCCGGGCCCGCACCTCCTCCGGAGTGCCCCGGGCGTCGAGCGTCCGAAGGCGCCCCCGGTCCTGATAGAACTTCAGGACCGGCTCCGTCTGGCGGTGATAGACCGCGATCCGGGTGCGCACGGCGTCCGGCAGGTCGTCGGAGCGCTGCTCGAGGGCCGCTCCGTCGCGGTCGCAGTGGCCGGCGATCCTCGGGGGGGCGGTAACGACGTTGTAGACGGTCTTGCAGACCGGGCAGAGCCTCCGCTGCGTGAGGCGCTCGATCAGGAGCTCCTCCGGGATCTCGAAGGCGATCACGTCGTCGAGGGGGACGAACCGGTCGAGGAGCTCCGCCTGCGCGAGGGTCCTCGGGAAGCCATCGAGGAGGAAGCCGTCCGAGGTGTCCGGATGGTCGAGCCGCTCCCGCAGGATCTGGACGACGAGATCGTCGGGGACGAGGAGCCCCTTGCGAATGTACCCGTCGGCCTCCGTCCCGAGGGGGGTCTTGCCGGCGACGGCCGCGCGCAGGAGGTCCCCCGTCGACAGGTGCGCGACCGAGAGCTCCTGGGCGAGCGCGGCGGCCTGGGTCCCCTTTCCGGCGCCGGGGGAGCCCAGGAAGACGATGCGGCGCATCGGCCGCGCCGAGGAGCCCGTTCGGAAAACCGTTGCGTCCGTCAATCGACCCGCGTTCCGGGGAAACGGGCACCGCGCAGCGCCGCCGAAAGGGCGCCCAGGTTCCGGCCGTCCACGATCGCGAGGGGGATCCGTGCCCGGGCGAGCAGCTCCGCGCCGAGCCGGTCGAACACGAACCGCTGCCCGGCCGAGCTCCCGGAGTCCCTCTGGACGATCTCGCGGAACTCCGGCCAGGTGAGCCGCGGGACCGGACGGGCCTTCGGATCGCTCTCCGGGTCCCGGTCGTACAGGGCGCCGACGCGCGTCGCGTTCACGAACCGCGCCGCGCGGGTCCGGACGGCGATCAGCGCCCCGACGCCGTCGGTGGTGTGGCCCGGCTCCGTCCCGCCGAGGACCACGGGAGAGGCCCGGCCCAGCTCGTGGACCGCCGCGGACACGGTCGATGGGGGATGGGCCGGGGTGGGAGGTCCCAGGAGCGCCGCGAGCAGGCGCGCGTGGAGCCGGGTCACCTCGATCCCGAGCTCGTCCAGCTCCACCTCCGTCAGACCGAGCTCTCGGCCGAGCTCGATGTACTCGCGGGCGGCGCCGCCGCCGCCCACCACGACCGCGAGGGGCTGCCGGGACCCGATGCCCCGGAGCAGCTCGGCGAGACGTCGCAGGTACGCCGCGTCGTCCTCGCCGGTGAGGAAGAGCGAGCCACCGACGGAGAGCACGATGGGTCGTGGCGAGTTCGCCCGGGCCCTGCCCATCGCGGGCTCGGAGCGCTCCGGGACCGTATCTCGTTTGGGTCCGCGGGGCCGGCCGAAGGCCGGCCGCGTCGGGCCCGAACGCCGGTCCGGACCGCGGGAGGGAGCCCTTATGCGCGCGCACCCGAGCCGGGCGCGGTGGCCCGCGGCGCGGAGGAGGGGAAGCGGGCCGCCGCCGAGGCGGGCGCGCGTCGCGTCCGTCCCGGGATGCACGTCGCGCTCGGCACGGGCTCGACCGCGGCCCTCGCCATCCGCGCCCTCGCCCGGCGGTTCCCTTCGGAGGGTGCTCTGGACACCGTCGCGAGCTCCGAGGCCTCGGAACGGCTCGCGAAGGAGCTGGGGATCCCGGTCCGGGGCTTCCGCGGCGACGACCGGTTCGACCTGATGATCGACGGCGCCGACGAGGCGGCGCCGGACCTCTCGCTGACGAAGGGCGGCGGGGGCGCGCTCTTCCGGGAGAAGATCCTCGCGCTCCACGCCCGCGAGCGGGTGATCATGGTCGACGCGACGAAGCTCGTCGACCGCCTCGGGGTCGGGCACCCGATCCCCGTCGAGGTGGTGCCGTACGCCCTGGAGAGCGTCGCCCGGCGGATCGCCGCGTGGGGCGCCTCGGCGGTGGTTCGGCGGAGTCCCTCCGACGAGCTCTACCGGACCGACAATGGCGGGGGAATCCTCGACGTCGCCTTCCCGGACGGGGTCTCTGACCCCGCCGGGACCGAGCGGGAGCTCCGCTCGATCCCGGGGGTCGTCGAGTCCGGGCTCTTCGTCGGACTCACCGACCTCCTCCTCGTGGGCCATCCGGACGGCCGGGTCGAGGAGCGCCGGCCCCCCGCCGGGGCCCCGGACCGCCGGTAGCGCGAGGCGCTCGCGTCACGCTTATCGGGGGGACCTCACTCGCGGCCCCACTCAGGGGCCAAGCGCGCATGCAGGGACAGGTCATCAGCACCCGCGTCGAGGACCACGTCGGCTACATCGAGATCCAGAAGCCGAAGGCGAACACCTACGACCTCGCGATGATGGGCGAGCTCGATCAGGCGATCGAGGAGATGCGGTTCGACGACGACGCCCGCGTGGTCGTGCTGACGAGCAAGCTCCCCGGCTTCTTCAGCGCCGGGGCGGACATCGAGATGCTGAAGAAGAGCGCCCCCGACTACAAGGCGATGTTCTGTCTCCACTGCCAGGAGACGCTCGACAAGTTCGCGAAGACCCCGAAGATCGTCCTCGCGGGGATCAACGGCCACTGCGTCGGCGGCGGACTCGAGATCGCGCTCTCCTGCGACCTTCGGATGATGGCGAAGGACTCCGGACGGATCGGGCTCCCCGAGGTCACCCTCGGCGTGCTCCCCGGGACCGGCGGCACCCAGCGCCTCCCGAGGCTCATCGGGGCCTCCCGCGCCCTCGACCTCATGATCACCGGGCGCCTGCTGACCCCGGACGAGGCGCTCGCGATCGGCCTCGTGAACTACATCTATCCGAAGGAGAACTTCGCGAAGGACCTCCACGCCTACGCGAAGGCGCTCGCCGACGGCCCCTCCCGGGCGGTGAGCCTGATCAAGCGCTCGGTGCTCGAGGGGATCGAGCTCCCGCTCACCGGCGGCCTCGCGCTCGAGCGCGAGCTCCAGAACCGGCTCTTCATCACCGACGACGCGAAGGAAGGAATATCGGCCTGGGTCGAGAAGCGGAAGCCGACTTTTAAGGGACACTGAGGTACGTCTCCCGGAAGAGGCGAATCCGCCCCCATGTCGACCGACCGTACCGCCCCCACCGGCGTCGCCGAGAGCGGCGCCCCGCCGCCCGCCCCGGTCCTCTCGAAGCTCCTCAAGGACGGCGGCACGATCGAGCCGGTCCGGGAGATCCTCTGGGGGACGTCCGCCGGCGTCCGGAAGTACGAGACCGCCCACGAGATCCCGGAGGAGATGCGCAAGCTGATCATCCGGCTCATGGTCGTCCAGGCCGACACCGAGTTCGCGTCGATCCAGCAGCACCGGCCGTGGCTCGACAAGGCGCCGACGCTCGAGGACCGGTGGATCGAGGCCCGCATCGTCGCCGACGAGGCCCGCCACGGTCTGCAGGCCTGTCGGATCCTGAAGGACTTCGGGAAGGAGGGCGACGCCTACATCGACGAGCTCCTCGCGAAGCCCGAGGGCCACCACAAGCTCGACGCGTTCAACATGAAGTTCGACCGCTGGTCGGACGTCGGCGCCTTCACCTGCTTCGTCGACCGGGTCGGCGTCTACCAGCTCCGCGCCTTCCAGGAGTGCTCGTACGGGCCGCTCGCCCGTGCGATGCCGCTCATGCTCTCGGAGGAGCAGCTCCACCTGAACTTCGGCCTCTCGGTCCTGCGGCGGATGGCGAAGAACTCGGGGGACTACTACGGCGACAAGGAGGAGGCCCAGGCCTCGATCCAGAAGTGGTACCCGCGGGCGCTCGACATGTTCGGGCACTCCAACTCGGAGACGAGCCGCAAGGCGATCGACCTCGGTCTCAAGCGCTGGACCAACGACGAGGCCCGCGCGATGTACATCAAGGAGCTGACGCCGATGATCGAGGGGCTCGGGCTCCACCTCCCGCCGATCGACTTCGACCGGCACATCTCGTAGGCGCGCCGCCGCCTACCCGCGCGCGCGCGTCGTCCGTCTCGGCACCGGGCGGCGACGCCGCGGGGCGCGGGCC
>JASHVI010000005.1 GCA_030039525.1 Thermoplasmata archaeon | reverse complement strand
TCGATCACCGCCCTCCCCGTGATGGGGATCATGCTCACCGAGTTCGGGGTGATCCGCTCGAGGCTCGGCCGGCTCCTGATGAACACGGCCCTGGTCAACGAGCTGGTCGCGGTCAGCGTCTTCGCGGTCCTCGACCAGCTGCAGTCCGGCGCCTACTCGGGCTGGGCGGCACTCGCGATCTCGGTCGTCTCGGTCGGCGTGTTCCTCGCGGCGATGCTCTCGATCCACATGGGGATCCGAGCGCTGCGGAACCTCCACCAGTGGGAGCGCCTCCGGGCGACCTTCGCGAAGACCTGGCGGAGCCGGAACGGCGGCTTCGCCCTCCTGATGATCTTCGTCCTCGCCGCCTCCCTCTTCTCGCAGTACCTCGGTCTCACGTTCGTCGTCGGCGCGTTCTACGCCGGCCTCCTCGTCACGGAGGAGTCCGCCGGCGTCGAGGCCCACCGCTCGATCAGCACGATCTTCGACACGATGAGCTGGGGGTTCTTCGTGCCGCTCTTCTTCGCGATCGTCGGGATCGAGATGGACCTGCGCGACCTGGCGTCGCCGGCGGACCTCGGCCTCCTCGTCGCGCTGCTCCTCGTCGCGTTCCTGTCGAAGCTGGCGACCGGCTTCGGCTTCGGCCGGGGCCTCGGCTGGGACGACGCGAACGCCCGGGCGATCGGCTACCTGATCAGCAGCCGGGGCGCCGTGGAGCTCGCGATGGCCGTGATCCTCCTGCAGGAGGGGATCTTCACGACGACGACCTTCACGCTCGTCGCGGCCGTCGGCCTCGTCACGACGATCATCGCGCCCATCGGTACGCTCCGGGCCTGGGAGTCCGACCCGAAGACCCGGCAGGAGCTGTACGAGCGGGTCCCGGTGCTCCGACCGGGGGCCGAGCGGAGCCGGGCGTTCCGGACGACGTACCCCTACGGGCCGCTGGCGATCGGACCGGGTCCCGAACGGGCCCCGCCGCTCCCCTCCTCGCCCCCGCCGCCCCCCGGTCGGCCTTCCGATCCCGAGTCGACGGAGCGCCCGCCGCTCCCGAGAGCCCGGAGGCCTCCGCCCGATTGAGCCGAGGCCCCCTCGCCTCGCGGGGGTCGCGCTCGGCGGGCTCCGGGGGACGTTCGCCGGGCCGGCGGTCGCGCGGGTAGGGGGCGCCCGGACCCTCCGTAGGCTCTCGGGGGGCCCGAAGGCCCCGGCGAAGCACAGCCTTGATAGGCAGAACGGCGACTCGCCCCCGACCGTGCGCCCGCACCGCAGCCTCCCCGGCGGACTCCCTCGGGCCGCGCTTGCCGCGGCCGCCTTCGCGCTGCTGTTGTTGCTCGGCGGATGGAGCGCGCCCGCCGTCGGGGCCCGCCCGTCGGGTTCCGGTCAGCTCACCGCCGCCTCCTCGGTCGGGAGCGGGGCGAACCTACGGATCACCTCGAACGCGGCGCTCACCTCGGACCTCTTCTGCCACAACCTCTACGTCAGCCCGGGCGTGGTCCTCACCTCCGACGGGTACCTGATCGCGTGCACCGGCAACGTCGACATCGCCGGAAGCCTCGACACGGGCCTCGCGGCGTACCCGACCCCCGGCTCCGCGACGGCCTCCAACCTGAGCGAATCCTATGGAGGCTCCGGGGGAGGAGGGCTGAGCAACGCCTGCTCGGCGGGCACGGGCGTCGGATACTCGACCCGCGCCCCCGGCGGGAACGGCAGCTCCTCGCTCGTTTACAACGCGACCAACGGCTCCTCGGCCGCCCTCCCGAGCCACCTGAGCGAGAGCACCCTCCGAGGTTGGGCCCTCGTAGGGATCTCGAACCTGCTCGACGGCGCCGCGGGAGAGACCGTCTGCACGCAGTACAGCTTCGCGATCGACTACGGGGGACAGGGCGGCTACGGGGCGTACGTCCAGGGCAATCGGGTGTACATCGCCCACCTCAACTCCTCCGGCGGGCCGGGGTACGGCCGATGCTCGGGGTACGGGATCTCGGGCTCCGGCGGCGGAGGCTCGGTGGTGATCGCCTACGGTCCGGGAGGGTACTTCCCCGGCACGTACACGCTCTCCGGGGGCGGCGGGGAGACCAACTGCGCGAACACGATGTGGGCCGGTTCCGGCGGGAACGGGTCGCTCGGGCTCTTCCGGTACGGCGTAGGCGGGGTGCCGATCCCCGTCCCGGGCCCGGTCGACTTCGCCGCGGAGCAGGGCAGCGGCTCCTGCGTCACGGTGGGGGGCGCGCTGTTCGGTGACCTCAACACCACGCGTCCGGCGGTGACGGTCCTGTGGAACGACGGGAAGCGGTCCTCGGGGTCCTTCCCGCTCCACCACACCTATCGCTCGACGGGACGGTACACTGCGGCCGCCCTGGTGACCACGGCCCCCACGACGGGGAGCGGGATCAACGTGGTGGGCTACGATCAGCTCGTGGTGCCCGCGCCCTCCGGGGCCGCCCCGAGGATCGACCTCTCCCCCGTCGTCGTGGACAACCGGACGGTGCAGCTCGCCGGGGTCGTCTCGCTCAACGGCTGCGGGAGCGCCGCCCTGCACCCGTACCGGGTGAACTGGGGAGACCACTCGTCGAACGCGACCTACCTCCCCGCGGGGCACGTCTACGCCGCGGCCGGGACCTTCCGGATCTGCGTGACCGCCACCGACAGCTTCGGCAACTCGACGAAGAGCTGCACCCGGGTGACCGTCCCGTAGCGGGAGGACGGGCCCCGGCGCTAGCGACCCGCCGCCGGCGGGGCGCTGCGCAGCCGGGCGGCGAACTCCTTGCGGAACTTCACCACCTTCGGCGCGATCACCGCGCGGCAGTACCCCTGACCGGGGTTGCGCTCGAAGTACCGGCGGTGGTACTCCTCGGCCGGATAGAAGGCCGAGAACGGCTCGATCTTCGTGACGACGGGGGCCTCCCAGAGCTCGGCCGCAGCCTTCGCCTCGGCCTCGGCGGTGGCGCGCTGCTCGGGCGTGCGGTAGAGGATGATCGACCGGTACTGGGTCCCGACGTCGGCGCCCTGACGGTTCAACGTGGTCGGATCGTGCGTCGCGAAGAAGACCTTGAGCAGGTCGGCGAGCGGGATCTGGGAGGGATCGAACTCGACCTCGACCACCTCGGCGTGGCCGGTACGGCCGGTGCAGACCGATTCGTAGCTCGGGTTCGGGACGTTCCCGCCGGCGTAGCCGGGGAGGACCGAGCGCACCCCCCGGAGCTCGGAAAGGACCGCCTCCGTGCACCAGAAGCAGCCGCCGCCGACCGTGACCGTCTCCCTCCGCCCTTCCGACTCCGCCATGCTGCCCGGGGTCGAGAGGGCGGGCGTCGGATATCGCGCTGTTGGGGGGTCACTTCGGGGCGGAGCCGAGGGCGGCGGCGACCTCCCGGGCCGCCGCATCGCCGGGGGGCTCCGGCTCCGGCGCCCGGGCCGGGGTGAACCCGAGGCGACGGACCGACGGCGTGGCGGCCAGGGCGACCCCGGCCGCGGCGATCCCGACCCCCGAGATGAGGAAGGTGTCCGAGACCCCGACGAAGAGGGTGACGGTCCCGCCGAGGTACTGCCCGACGGGGACGAGCGAGTAGCTCCCCACCTCGTCCGCGGCGAGGACCCGGCCGAGCATGTCGTTCCGCACCGTCGCCTGGAGGAGGGCGAAGAAGACCGTCGTGGACATCCCGGGCACGACCCCGTAGAGGAAGAGATCGGCGAGGGCGGCGGGGTACCAGTGCAGGACCGAGAGCAGCACGACGGCGAGGCCCTGGAGGACCCCGAGCACGGCGAGGTACTGGCCGGCCCGCGGCTCGAAGGGGAGCTTCGCGACCGCGAGCGTCCCGACGGCCGCGCCGACGCTCGCGCCGGCGTAGAGGGCGCCGAGGTAGATCGGCTGTCCGACGCCCAGGACGACCGTGGCGTAGAGCCCGAGCTCGACGAAGGCGAGCGAGGCCAGGGCGTTCGTCGCGAGGGCGGCGATCGTGATCGTGAGGAGCCCCGGACGTCGGACGAGGTACCGGTACCCCTCGAGGAGGTCGTGGGAGAACCGGTGCGCCGGGCTCCCCCGTCCGAGGTCCAGGGGGACCGTGACCGAGAGGAGCGCCGCCTGGGCGAGCGCGAGGAAGCCGAGCGGTACGGCGATCGCCTCGAGCGGGCCGAACCCGGAGAGGAGCAGCGGGACCGCGAGGGCCCCGACCACGCTCAAGCCGAGTCCGAAGGCGTAGACGGCCCCGTTCGCCGTCCCGAGCTCCGAGGGCGAGACGACCCGGGGCAGGGAGGCGTTGAGCGCCGGTCGCAGCAGGGTGGCGGAGGCGCTCACCACCGACCAGGCCGGGAACAGGAGGACGAGGTAGAGGGGGAGGGTCACGCCGGTCGCCGGGAGGTGCACCGACGCCGTCGGCCGCTCGACGAGGTCCGCGAGGACCCCCAGGAGCGCCACGAACTCGATCCCGTTGACGAGCCGCAGGAGGTGGAGGCGCCGCCACCGGTCGGCGAGCGTGCCCGACACGATCGCCGCGAGGAGCGTCGGGATCGTCGCCGAGAGGCCGAGCAGCGCCAGGGAGAGGGCGACGGCGTTCTCCCGGGCCCCGCCGGAGAGCCCCGGGAAGGCCTGCGTCGCGGTCCAGACCAGGACCACGAGCAGGACCGGGACGACGGCGAGGGTCGCGCCGCCGGCGAGCCACAGCGCGCGGAACTGGCCTCGCCGGAGCAGGGCCCGGTACCCGACGCCTGGCTCAGGCATCCGGTCTTTCCCGACCGAGGTGGGCTCGATAATGGTTCCGACGCCCGTGCGCGGCGAACGGTGGCGGGCCTCGCCTCCGCTGCGGGCAAGGCGAGATATGGCCGGGGACCCGCCGGTGCCTCCGGACGATGCGGATCCTCCACCGGGACCCCACGACCGGACGGGTTCGGCTCCGGCT
>JASHVI010000041.1 GCA_030039525.1 Thermoplasmata archaeon | reverse complement strand
GGGCGCGCCGCGCGGGAATGGGGTCGAGGTTCGAAGTGGACACGGGGGGATTTGGACCCCCGGCCTCTGCTTTGCGAAAGCAGCGATCTTCCGCTGATCTACGTGCCCACGAACGGCGGCGAGTGCGCCACGACCTTAAGGGTGACCCGCGCCGACCGAGCCCGCTACGCCGGCGCCGCGACCGGCGGATTGGAAGGAGGACGCGAACTGGTCCCGGAGCGGGTCGGGCGGCTCGCCGGAGACGGCTCGCTTCCCGAGCCCGGAGGCGCGCCCCCGGTCGGAGGTGACCTCGAGGGCGAACGCGCGCGTGCCGGCAGGAGGAGCCGCTGGTCCGAGTCGTACCGGAAGAGTTCCGTGAACCGACCCCAGTTGATGATGTTCTGGACGAGCTCGTCGGCCGGGGCCGTCGTGAACTCCACGAGGGCGTTGAGCTCCCCCTCGCTCAGGCGCCGATCGGGCTTGCTCTCGAGGGCCTGGACGAGCGTCTTGAACAGCGTCGTGCGCTTCAGCTGCTCACGCAGGATCGTCTTGCGCTCCCGGATGCTGGCGGCTCCGAGCCGGTCCCCGATCTCCGTGAGCGAGGCCCGGCCGTCCGAGATCCGGATCAGCCCGAGGGTCTCGGAGAACTCCGTCGAGGGGATGATCTCGTCGATCTCCAGGTCGAGGTCCCGGGCGAGGCGGGCCACATCCTCCGCCCCCCCCTCGGCCCGTAGGGCGACGATGAGGCCCAGGAGCTCCGTCGGGGAGCACTTCGGATAGACGGTCGGCACGTTGCGTCCTACGCAGAAGGCGAGGGGGGACTCCCACCTTAAGGATTGGTACGACGCCCGAAGCTGCGCGGGGGCTACGGCGGCCGGACGGCCGCCGAGCCAGCCGTTTCGGGGAGCTTCGCGCCCCCTTCCGTGATGAGCGAGTAGACGTAGTCGGTGAGCTCGTAGAAGGCGGCCGACTTTCGGTCCCGGGGCCTCGGCAGGCGGACCAGGACCCCCGCGAGGACCCGCCCCGGGCGGCGGGACAGGACGAGGACCCGGTCGGCCATGAGGAGGGCCTCCTCGATGTTGTGGGTGACGAGGATGACCGCCTCGGGGGGAAGGGCCGGGTCCTGCCAGAGCTGCAGGACCTCCTCGCGCAGGCTCTCCGCGGTGAGGGCGTTGAGGGCGGAGAACGGCTCGTCCATGAGGAGCACCGCGGGTTCGACGGCGAGGGCCCGGGCGAGGCCGACCCGCTGCCGCATGCCCCCGGAGAGCTCCCGGGGGTACGCCTCCTCGAAGCCCACGAGGCCCGTGACCCCGATGTACCGCTCGACGACGGCCTCGATGCGCTCGGGGGCCGCCCCGCGCGCCTCGAGGCCCAGCGCGACGTTCTGCTTGACCGTGAGCCACGGGAAGAGCGCGAAGTTCTGGAAAACCATCGCCATCTGCTGCGCGACGCTGGTGATCGGCTTCCCCCGGAACCGGATCGTCCCGGCGGTCGGGCGGTCGAGGCCTTGGATGAGGCGCAGCAGCGTTGACTTCCCGCACCCCGAGGGTCCGACGATCGCGAGGAAGTCGTTGTCGGCCACGGAGAAGGTGATCCCGCTCATGATCGAGATCGTCCCGTGGCGGGAGGCGAAGCTCTTGTCGACGTCCGTCACCTCGATGAGCGCCAGAGCTTTCCTCCGCGAGGCGGCCGACTACTCGTACCGGTACCGGTCGACGGCGCGCCGGTAGAGCGGCTTCCACAAAAGCTCGTTGAGGACGACGACCGTGAGGACGAGTCCGAACAGCGCGCCAACGAAGAGTGGCATGCCGCCGTTCTCGGCGAGCCCGATGTTCAGGAGCTGCCCGACGCCGAGCGTACTGAAACGGCCCCCTTCGAGGTACTCGGCGAGGATGAGCGTATTCCACCCGCCGCCGAACGCCGTGATCGAGCCGGTGATGAGCGCCGGGACGAGCGCGGGGATCAGCAGCTGCCGATAGACCTGGCGGCGGGGCATCCCGTACGAGCGGGCCGCCTCCTCGAGGTCCGGGGGGATCCCCCGGAGGCCGGAGAGGATGTTGAAGAACAGGTACCAGACCATCCCGGTGGTCAGCATGAGGATCGCGACGAGGTTGATCCCGAGGACCGGCTCCAGGGCGAAGACGATCACTGGGAAGAACGCGGTTCCCGGGATCGAGGCGACGATCTCCACGACGGGCAGGCCGACCTTGTAGGCCCGTGGACGCCGAACCAGCCAGATCGCGAGCGGGAGCGAGAAGGCGAGGCAGAGCAGGTAGGCCGCGGTGACCCGCCCGAGGGAGGAGAGCACCGCAAAGGGGAGAAGGCGGATCTGTCCGGCGACGGTAGGGGAGATCGGACCGCTCAGGTCCTTGATCACGCCGACCCCCATCTCGATGAGGAGGAGCCAGACGATGACGAGCAGGCTCCCTAGGGCGATGTAGGTCCCGGCCGACCGGAGCCACGGCCGGTTCTTGAGCGGCCGTCCCGCGAGGGAGTGTGTCACCGGCTGAACGATCGGGCTCGTGACCCGCTCGACGCCGGTGCGGACGCCGCGCACGATGATCCGCGCGGCGCGTCGGAGCCCCGCCGCCCGGTCGCGGCGGGGGGTGAGCTCCCCCTCCCCGGAGGGGGACGTGTCGTACCGGAACCGGTCGGCGTACCGGCCGAGGGGACGCCACAGGAAGAGGTCCATCGCGACGATGAGCGCGATCAGCAGGATGAGCCCGGCCGCGAGCGCGTTCCCGTTTCCGTGCTCCGCCGCGAGTCCGAGGAAGCTCCCGATCCCGGGGAGGCTCACCTTCGTGTTCCCGATGCTGAAGAGCTCGGCGGCGACGAGGAAGAACCAACCGCCGGTCCAGGAGAGCACCGAGTTGTAGACGAGCCGGTTGACCGTCGCAGGGAGCAGGAGGGCCCTCCAGCGCAGCGCCCCGTGGACCCCGTAGCAGTCCCCGACCTCGCGGAGGTCGTTCGGGACCGACTTGAGCGACTCGTAGACCCCGAAGGCCATGTTCCAGGACATCGAGGTGAAGATCAGGAAGATCGCCGCGAAGTTGGTGCCGAACCAGCTCGGGCCGTGGAGGGTCAGGAAGAACGCAAGGGCGACCGGGAAGAACCCGAGGATGGGGACCGACTGCAGGATGTCGAGGATGGGGAGGAGCACGCGCTCGCCGGTCCGGTGCGTGGCGGCGAAGTAGCCGTAGACGATCGCGAAGACCAACGAGAGCGCGTACGCGAGGACCATCCGCGTGAAGGAGAGCGTGAGATCCACGGCCGCGACCGGGAAGTCGCCGGTGATGCCGTGGAACTGCGGCGTCGTCGCGACGAGCGGGAGCCCGACCGCGAGGCCCCCTGCGGCGACGGCCCAGCGGGACCATGGCCCGAGCCCCGGGGCGGTCGCCCCCCCGGGCGATCGCGGATCGCCCCGCGTCACTCCCGCCCCCAACGCGCCGTCAGCGTTTCCGAGCCCCGCCGGCTATTTCTCGCTTCGTCCGGGCCGGCAGCCTCGGAGCCGGTAGCGCCGCCCGGTCGGCCCGAGCCGGTCCCCCGGCGCCGAGGCCGGAGCCCGGGGCGGTCCTTCGCCCGACAAGTCTTATCAGGGCCCCCGAGGTGGGCGGGTCGTAGCCCCGTAGTGTAGTGGCCAATCATGCGAGACTCTGGATCTCGCGACGCAGGTTCGAAGGCCCGGGGGTCGCTTCGGCCCCCCGACCGAGACTCCTGCCGGGGCTATTCTCCCTCCCTCCCGGCCGCGATTCCTCTGCGGGGGTGCTCCAGCTCGGCCAAGCCCAACGGGGATTCCGTGGGGGCCACCGAGGCAGGGCTTAGGACCCTGTTGCCTAGGGCATTCGCCGGTTCAAACGGACGGCCGGCCCCAGCCGGCGCCCGGAGATTCCGGCCCCCCGCATTCCCTACCCGGCCGCCCGGATGAGCCGCCTTCCGGAGACCGCCAGCGGCCAACTTCCGACGCCGGCGCGGATCCTCGAGTGGGACGCCGCCGCCGCCGACCGGGCGCTCGACGCGCTCGAGGCCGAGGTTCCCTCCAGCCGCGGCATGGTCCGGCTCGACGTTCCCGGCGCGCTCGAGGCGATCGTGATCGGGGACTCGCACGGGGACTGGCGTTCGACGGAGGCCGCCGTCCGCCGCTTCCTGGAGCAGCCCCGGGGCCGGCTCTTCGTGGGCCTCGGGGACTACGTCGATCGGGCCCCCTCCGACTGCGGGGAGGGCTCGGTCGCGAACGCGCTCTATCTGCTCGGCCTGGTCGCCCGGTACCCCGAGCAGGTCTTCCTGCTGCGCGGGAACCACGAGATGAACCGTGCGATCCCCGTGGTACCGCACGACCTCCCCGACGAGCTCGGGAAGCTCTGGGGAGCGAGCCCGGAGCGGTACGGACGGATCCTCTCCCTCCTCGAGCGGGGCCCGCTCGCGGCGACGACCCCGACCGGCGCGTACCTCGCCCACGCCGGCTTTCCCCGGCCGGCGGGCCCCGGCTGGGCGGAGCGGCTCGACCGACCGACGGAGGCGGATCTCCTGGAGCTCCTGTGGGCCGAGTGCCAGGAGTCGCGCGTGCACCGAGGCGTACCGCGGTTCACGTCGGCGGACCTCACGGCGTTCGGAGCCGCGACCGGCACCTCACTCTTCCTCCGGGGGCATGATCCGGACCTGAACGGCCGCTGGAGCCTCTCCGACCGATGCCTCACGCTGCACACCAGCCGGCTCTACGAGCGGTACGGCGGGGTGCTGATGGCCCGGCTCGATCTGACCCGCCCCGCCAGTCGAGACGCGGTGACGGTCGAGCACCTCGAGACCGAGGGTCGCCGCTACGACGGGGGCGGCTGACCGAAGGAGCGGCGCTCCGCCGTGCGGACCCCCTCGTCGTCGCCCGCGGAGCGGTACGCCTCGAGCGCCGGACCGTTCAGCTCGAAGAATCCGGGGCCGCCGGGGAAATCCGCGAGCAGCCCCCGGGCCCGCTCCACCTCGCCCAAGAGGTAGAGTCCGGCGGCCAGCGCCTCGGCCGTGTTGAGCTCCGCGAGCCGGCCGAAGTGCTGCGGGTTCGCCGCGAGGAGCCACGGGAGCCTCCGGCGCGTCCCGCGAACGCCCAGGTCCCGCGGATAGCCGCCCCGCTCGGCGAGGCGGTTCCAGGAGCAATCCACGGCGACGAGGCCGCCCGTCTCCGCGGCGGCCCGGTCCGCGGGCGAGAGGGGCCGGTCGGCGTGCGGGTCGAGCAGGACCGGCCGGGCGTTCCGATCGGGGTCCCTCGGGGGAGGGCGGGCCAGCCCCCGGCGGAGGATCCGAAGACCCGTGCAGGCCTTCGGATGGTCGTCCCCGATCCGAACGAGGTAGAGCCGGATCGCGGGCTCACGCCGCGGGCTGCGCGTACTGCCGGAAGATCTCATGGAGCCGCCGGGTGAGCGCCAGCGCGTCCTCGCGGGGCCGCTGCCAGAGGTTGCGACCGAAGATGATGCCGGTGGCGCCCGCCTCCATCGATTCGTGGACCTTCGCGAGGAGCTCGGCGTCCCCGACCTTCTCGCCGCCGGAGACGAGCACGAGCGAGCGGCCCGCGCTCTGGACCACCTTGCGGAAGGCCTGCTCGGGGGAGAGCGCGAGCGCATTGTACGGCGCCGGGCTCTCCGAGTCCTTGGCCGACCGCACCGGATAGTTCACCTTCACGACGTCGGCGCCGAGTTCCAGCGCGACGCGGGCCGCGTAGTCGATCGCGTACAGGCTTTCCCGGCCGCCCCGCTTCGCGACGAACTCCCCGCGCGGGTACGCCCAGACGATCACCGGCATCCCGAGACGGTCCGCCTCCGCGCGGACCGTGCGGAACTGCTCGAAGTCGCGGTCCTGCGCCGGGGAGCCGACGTAGACGGTGTAGCCGACAGCGTCCGCCCCGAGCCGTACGGCATCCTCGACCGTGCCGGTGAGGGCGCTGAACGCGGCCGCGTCCGGGGGGATCCCCGTCTTGCCGTTCAGCTTGAGGATCAGCGGGACCTCGCCGGCGTAGCCGTGGAAGTACTTCTCCGCGAGGCCGATGTGGAGGGCGATCGCGCTGAAGCGGCCGTCGCGCGCGAGCCGGTACTGGTAGTCCGGGTCGAGCGCGTCCGGGTTCTCGAAGAAGTCGACGGGGCCGTGCTCGAGGCCCTGGTCGATCGGGAGCACCAAGAGCGTCCCGCCGCCCGGGCCGTGGTCGTAGAGGAGGCGTCGGAGCCGGGTCCGCTTCCCCGGCGAGAGGCCCATCTCGCGCAAGGTCGGACGCAGGACCCGCGTGCCCGGGGGCGCGCCGGTTCCGGTCGACGGCAGGGGCGCAGCCCGTGCGCTCGCGGACTCGGACATCGCGTCGGGCGACGCTCCGGCCCCCTTTAAGGCGCTCTCGCGGGCTCGGCCGTCGCGCTCCCCGGCCGGACGGGCGCGAGCTTCCGGTAGAGGCCCTCACCCACGGGATTCGGTCGGGCCACAAAGACGGGAGCCCCCGGGCCTCGCCCGGGGACCCCCGAACGCCACGAACGGGTTGTCGGGACGGCGTTTCTTCCGGGAGCCTCTCTAGGCGATCCCGAGCCGGGCCGCCAGCTCCACGGCCGCGCGGGGGCCTCCCCGCACGGCCGCGAGCCGGGTCGCCCGAAGGTGCGCCCCGACCTCGATGGACCCCTCGTTGTCGCTGGTCAGGTGGACGTGGGTCTTCCCGGCGAGGAGCCCGTCGTAGAGGGAGAGGAGACAGGGGGTGCAGCCGCTGCACCCCCCGAGGAGGGGGAGAGAGGCCGGCTCGTAGGGGGTGGGCTCCCCACGAACCGGCCCGCAGAGGGATAGGTCGGAGCCCGGGGCCAGGGGGCTGGACGCCCCGGCACCGGGCTCCGACAGCCGCCCCGGGGTGGGGCGGTGGATCGGGCTCGAGGGGCCCTTCGGGGCCCCCGTCTCGTCCGTTCCGAGCTTGGCCTCCTTCGTTCGCTTGTTGTTACGCGCCATTGCGCTCTCCCAGCTATCCTATATGTGCGACTCTTCGGTCGGGATGTCGCGTTCGACCCCCCGCCGCCGTCAGAGCGAGGGTTCAAGTAGTGGTCGCGCGCCACTACGACAACGGTCGCGGTCTCCTCGATGAAGCGACAAGACCGAGAAGAGCTCGAGCGCCTCGTGCAGGGGCTCGAGAGAAAGAACCCTGACTGGGCCGCCAGCCGGCTCGAGTCGGCCCTCGAGGAGCTGAGCCCGGTCCTCGCCGGCGAATGGCGCTCGGAGACCCCGAACGCCCGCTCCCGCCTGCGGGCCATCCAGCGCTGGCGGGTGGGCTCCCGGGGGCGGGAGGCGGGGAAGGGTCCGGTCCACCTCTTCCCGTACGTATGGCCGATCGGCGACCGCCAGCGGCAGGAGCTCGATCCGGCCTGGTCGGTCTCCTCCCGCCCGGCGAACGGATCCTGGCGGCTCTTCCTGTACAACTGCGCCCCGGAGGTGGTCCGCGACGTGCGGATCCGCATGGACGACACCGAGATCGACTACGCCCCGTCGATCCTGGTCGGTCGGTTCGCCGAGATCCACTGGCAGCGGGTCGACGGGATCCGCGGGGAGACGATGCGCGAGTCGGGCTCTCCGCCGACCGTCCACCGGCTGGAGGCCGAGTTCGTGATCGCGAAGGGGACCCGGCAGGCCCGGATCTCCGGCGAGCTCACCCTGGACCCGGGGCAGGGCTGGGAGTTCTTCGCCTCCCGGGACGGCCGGCGCCGCGAGATCGAGTGAGCCGCTCCGGGACCATTTCTTAATCGGGGAGCGCCGTACCGCCCGCGAGGGCCCCCGTCCCGATGCGCTCGAGCGTCATCATCAACGCGACCCTCTTCCTCGACGCGGCGCTCTTCGTGGTCAACGCCGCGGTCGCGTCGATCTCGGGGAGCCACGCGGTCCTCTCGCAGGCGGTCTACAGCCTCGCCGACCTGCTCGGCGGGGTGCTCCTCCTCTGGGGCTTCGTCGTCTCCCGACGGCCCCCGAACCCGAAGCACCCCTTCGGCTACGGGAAGGAGCGGTACTTCTGGTCGTTCGTCGCAGCCCTCGTGACCTTCACGCTCGCCGGGTTCGTCGTCCTGTTGGACGGATTCGCGCAGGTCTCGAACCCGCAGCCGGTGACGCACCTCGGCGACGCGATCCTGAGCGTCGGCGCGAGCGTCGCGGTGAGCCTCGTGGGGATCGGCGTCACGCTCCGGGAGCTCCGCTCCAGCCGGGAGACCCTCTCGACGCTCCTCGCCTCCTCCCACCTCGGCCTGAAGACGATCTTCTACCAGGACATCGTGAGCGTCGTCGGGGGGCTCGTCGCCTTCCTCGGGGTCCTCGACGTCTACCGGACCGGCGACCTCGCCGCCGACGGCTACGCCGCCTCGATCGTCGGCATCCTGCTCGTCGCCACCGGGTTCGTCCTCGCCGGGGAGTCCCGGGAGCTCCTCGTCGGGAAGTCGATCTCCCCGATGGAGGCCCGGGAGGTCCTTCGGATCCTCGAGCAGGACCCGAGGGTCCGAAGGGTCCGATCCATCCAGTCGATGATGCTGGGTCCGGACGACGTGCTCGTGGCCCTCAAGGTGAACTTCCAGGACGGGCTCCACACCGACCAGATCGAGCAGGCGATCGACGACGTCTCCGCGCGGATCCGCC
>JASHVI010000004.1 GCA_030039525.1 Thermoplasmata archaeon | reverse complement strand
GAGCCCCTCTCTAGGCCGAGGCGCACCAGCCGAGCGGCGTCGGATCGATGCACGGCGGGCCACCGGTTCTCCCCATCTCCGACGTAGGCCGAGGCGCTGCGCTGTCGAGCGGTCGCCACGAGCATCGACACGAACCCATGGTCCCCTTCCCCGTGCACGGTCGGCGAGAAGCGGACGATGACGGGCCGCACCCCCACCCCGTACAGGGACTGGACGAAGAGCGCCGTGGCGCGTCGGCGCGCTATCGGGCTGGCGAGCGCCTCGGGACTCGGGACCATGCCATCGTTCTCGGTGGCGGGCCGACCCGGAGTCAGACCGAACACCCCGGCGGCCAGCACGAGCGGGCGGTCGGTCCCCGCGAGCGCCTGACCGATCGACTCCACCGCTCGGCGATCCGCGGCCACCGCCGCGGGAAAGTTTCCGGCGAAGGCTAGGTCGTGCTGGAAGGCCATGTGAACGACGCCCTCCGAAGCCCGCGCGGCTTCCGCCAGACCGGTCAGGTCCGCGAGGTCGCCCCGCCGCACGGTCGCCCCGGCGGCCTCGAGCCGCTTCGCCGCGTCGTCCGATCGCGCGAGGCCCGTCACCTGATGCCCCGTCGCGATCAGTTCCTTGACGGTCGCCGATCCGATCCATCCCGTGGCGCCGGTTACGAAGACCTTCATGCCCGAACCTCGACCTAGGGAAGACGGACGACCATATCTGCCGTCTATCGCATATGCTCGCTAGGCCCCAAAGCGTTTAGAAGCGCGGAGGCCTTCGATCCGCATGCGCCGCGTCGTCGTCGAGCTCCCCCGGGAGGATTTCGTCCGTCTGAAGGGCGACTCTCCGTTCTATGCTGCGTTGGACTCGCTCGAAGTCCTCCACATCCTGAGTTCCGGCCCGGAGGGTGCCACCTCCGTCGTGAAGATCCGCCCGAAGGACCCTCGAGTCCCCTTCGAAGAGCTGGCCCGACTCGCCCGCTATCCGCTGGAGCTGCTCGAGGCGCGCGACGGGGCGTTCACGTGCGTCATGAAATTCGGGAAGTCCCCCTTGATGGGACTGTTGGGCGCGGAGCGTCGGCGGGGATACCTCGTCCCGCCGATCGAGCTAGGTGAGAGGGCCCGGATGACCTTTGTCGGCTCTCGGTCGGACGTCTCGGCTTTCCTCGATAAACTGAGGAGCCGCGGCCTCCACTACCGGACGCTCTCGATCTCGGACCTGAGGCTCTCGCCGGCTTCCCCCCTGAACGCGCTGACGGACAAGCAACGGCGGGTGCTGACCGCGGCCTACCGGCAAGGATACTACGACCGGCCCCGGCGGGTCAGCACCGAGGGGCTGGCCCGGTCGCTCGGGCTCTCGAGCTCGACCGTCGTGAACCATCGGCTGAAGGCGGAACGTCGGGTGCTCTCGGCGATTCTCGCTCGCGAGACCCCGTAGGTCTCGAATCCGGGCCCGGACGGCTAGATTCCCCCGACGCGGTCGGGGCTGCCGACCGGCCGAGCCACAAAATCGATCATACGAGCGGCCATCCCCTCCCCCATCTGAAACAGGAGTGCGTGCAAGAACTCGTGCGCGAGCGTCTGCGCGATCGACAGCGGGTCTGTGCCGTCGGGTAATCGGTACAGCGTCACTCGATTAGATCGATAGTTGTACCGAGCGTCGATCTGCTCGATGGAGTCCGACGCCGCCCCGTTCGCTCCGAAGGCCTTCCGGAGTCGAGTGACCCACTCGTCGTACTCCCGGGGGGTCCCAATGGAGATGTGCGGGGGAACGACGGAGAATCGTTCGCCTGGTCTCGTCTCGGCGCCGCCAGCTTCCCGCGCTTCGAGATGGGGGACGCTTCGTCGGAGCCTGTTCCTTAGTCTTAGGGGATAGACGCAGAGACCCATCGCGACACTCCGGGGTTCAGGTCTAGAGCGGCCGGGCTGGAGGGGGCGAGCGGGTCGGTTCGCGCGGGGCCTTTCGGCCCGCCATACCACTCTCCGTCGCGACCGCGTCAGGCGAACGCGTGGGTTCCGTGCGTCATGGCCGCTCCGGCCCGTAGCGCGGCGGCGACGGCGACGGTCTCGGCCATCTCCTTGTCCGAGGCACCCGCCTCGCGCGCCCGGTCGGAGTGGATCTCGATGCAGTACGGGCACTGGGTCGTGAACGCGACGGCGCAGGCCATGAGCTCCTTGTACTTCACCGGAATCGCGCCGTCGGCCAGGGCGGCCTTGTCGAACGCCCAGAACGCCTTCACCGCCTCCGGAGCGTTCGCTTCGATGACCTTCAGGCGACTCAGATTCTTCATGTCGTACATGGCACTTCCGGGGAGCGCCCTTCGGGATATCTAGCTTTGCGCGAGGGCCCCGCGAGCCCTACGTGGGGTACTCTTCCGGGATCGTGAGCGGAGTCGATAAACGAACATCCGATCGGCGACGGTCTCCGTTACCGCCCCCGTCGATCGGTAGAGTCGGACCGCTGCGCGATTGTGAGGCGAAGTGAACACGAAGGCCTCCTCATGACCCCGGTGCCTCGCGAACGCGAGCATCGCTCGCACAAGCGCGGTTCCCACTCCGCGGCGTCGGAGCCGGCGCTCTACCGCGATCTCGTAGAGGAAGAACTGCGGACGGCGGGTCTCCACTTGTAGCAGCTCGCTCCCTCGTAGGAAGCCCACCGTCCTCCCATCGGCGATCGCGATCCAGAGGTGGTTCGAGCGGCAGCGGACGTAGCGGTCGACCGCGACGGGATCCAGCGGGTGATCAAAGACCTGGGTCCCCGCGAGCACCTCGCCCAGCCTACCCGGGCGCGCCTTGCGGATGACCACTTCCCCGGCGTCCGACGGTCGGCGGGAGCGAGCCATTCAAAGTCGACCCGCACTAGACGACGGCTGCGAACCCGGAGAGCCGCCGTATCTTGTCACGGCCGAACTCGAAAATGTCGCAGAATCGGACCTTGAACGAGCTGCCGTCCTTCTTCGACAGGTGAACGGTTCCTTCGCTGACCACCACATCTCCCTCCTCAGTCATCCGGGAGACCTCCATCCGCATCGTGTCCACCTCGGGCGGTGGGCGCATGTTCTCCGCGAACTCCTTCTTGCCGCGCACGAAGCCCGAATGCCCGACCTCCTCCCGCTCCACGTCGTCCGTCAGGCACTCGACCAGACCGGCCCAGTCCTGGCGGCTGAAGCATGCCACGTACCTCTGAATGACCTGCTCGTGTTCGCCCATGACGCCGGGATTGGCCCCCCGAATATGACCTCTGACCCGCACCGGGCACGGCGGCGAGCGACCGGTCGAAGGGGTCGAAAGGGAGCCGGGGTGCAATCGGCTTTACGAGGAGTCGTCGCCGAGGAGGGAGCGGGTCGGCAGACCTAGTCGGTGGCGCTGCTTCCAATCGCTGTAAGCTAGGTAATGCCGATTGCTTGTACCGTAAGACCGGGGCCGGTTGGTGAAAAATCGGTCGATGCGGCTGCTGTGGCCAGCGTCCATCGGTTTAGGAGGACATAGGAGTATGCGAAGAATGAGAGTACGAGCGAGTAATGGTGACCCGGCACAAATTGAACCCCGTCTACCGAGAGCTCCGCGTACTGACCCGTACTGTTAACGATCGACATGGAGAATGGGAGGCTATTGATGGGCGTCGTGACGTAGGGAAAGAAAGTCCGCCAGTAGCTCGAGTTCGACTTGATGGGGCATCCGGAAGTCACCGATTTCGTACCATTTGCTAACAGAAGCGTGTTTTG
The DNA here is from genome assembly GCA_030039525.1 of Thermoplasmata archaeon. GTDB lineage: Archaea > Thermoplasmatota > Thermoplasmata > Lutacidiplasmatales > UBA184 > Lutacidiplasma. Next base: position 1,134 of record JASHVI010000004.1, on the reverse strand, counting down.
GTAGCATGACCAATAGGTTCCATTCGTCGCCAGGAGAGAATTGTACAGGGCTTGGCCTGAGCCTGCGGTTGCGGTTCCGTTAGTTCGATCCACGACCGAGGACGTGATCTCCTCCTGCCAGTAGACCTGAGCGGAGCAGCCGCCTGATTGATACGTGGTGTTATTCCAATCTGTGCTGCCTCGAGTTCTAACACGAGTCGTCGATTGATCGACTTTTCCATGCGGGCAGGTTCCATTTATGGAGATGGTGCCCATCAGAGAGTCATTTAGGCTCAGATTGGCCGTTACGTTCCGGATGCCAGCTCTTGCATTGATGTTCAGAGAAAGAACCATTGTTTCGGACAGCTGCACGATGGTCTCCCCCTTGTACGCTGGGCTGGCGCTCGTGGAGCAGCTGTGGTCACGGACCGAGGAGCGAATCTCACCCGTGCCGGCGGTGAAATTGAAACCACCCGACCCATGATGGGACCCGCAGTTCAGCGTGCTGGGTGAGCTCGAGAGGGTAAGCGACCCGTGGTAGGGGGCGGTCAGTATCGGAGAGCCGTCCGCAGATCCGATGAGCAGTAGCAATACTAAGCAAGGCGTAATCGCAGCGAATATGCTTGCGCCCCGCGACGAGCCGCAAAGGAGTCGCGAGTCCCGCACGAGTTGAAGGATGGGAAGCGGTTATTTAACCGTGCCCTCAAAGCTCTTGACGAAGCCATAATCGCTCACGACTGCCCAACTCGGGCCGCTTCTCACGGCCCAAGATGGAGGCATCTTTCGCGAATGCTACCTATACGGTCCGATCACCTATCAGACGCGATTAGAGTAGGCCCCCCGCCAGAAGAAGCCGATCGCGGAATCCATGGAACTCGCGTCCAGGGTGCAATCGGCGTTGCGAGTCGCGGGCACGCGGGCGAGCAGCCGAATCCTAGACCGAAGCTCTCGACCAGTCTGAATCCAGGGCTTGAATCGCCGCACTGAATTCCTCGGGCTTTTCTTCGGCGAGGAAGTGACCCCCATCGGCGATTCGGGTCACTCGCGAGTCCGGAAACTCGCCGAGCCACCGTCTCAACTCCCCTTCTCCAAACCCAGGGTCCTTCATTCCCCAGATGAATTGGAATCGCTTGCTCCGGAGCAGCTGCCGTTGGG
>JASHVI010000040.1 GCA_030039525.1 Thermoplasmata archaeon | reverse complement strand
AACGGGGCCACGGGTCGAGCGGGGCCCCCCCGCCCGCACCGTCCGGAGAAGCTGCGCGCGTTCCTGGACTCCGCCCGGCGAGTCGGCGTCGACCCGAGGGTCCGTCGGGACCTCGCCGCTTTCGCGGCGGCCCGCCGGGTCGCGGTGATCGTCGAGCGCGCCCTCCGCGACGCGCGCTGGTCCGAGGGCTTCCGGCGCTGCCCCGCGACCCTCTCGGCGCCGGGCGGCGCCCGGCCGGCCGCGGACCTCCTCGAGCGGATCGCGCGGGAGTGGGCCGAATTCCCCGGCTCCTCGGAGCGCTTCGCCCGCCGGTTCCGCCGGGAATCCTAGGAAGGTCGGTTCGAAACTATTTGGGGGCGCAGGGCGTGGGCCGACCGCGATGCCCGACGAGTCGGTCCCCGCCCTCGTCGCGCAGCGCTACCTCGGGAGCAGCCTGAAGCTCCGCCGCGGCGAGAACCTGATCATCGAGACCTGGAACCACACGCTCCCGTACGCCTCCGCCTGCGTCGTCGAGGCCCGGCGGCTGGGGGCGCACCCGCTCCTGATCCTCGAGGACGAGAACGCGTTCTGGCGGAGCGTCGACACGCTCGGCTCCGGCTCGCTCTGGGGCCGCGCCGGCGACCACGAGTGGGCCGCCAACGCGAAGGCGCAGGCGTACGTCTTCTTCCCCGGTCCCGGGGACCGACCCCGCCTTGCCGGGCTCCCGGAGGCGACGCGGCGGGCGCTCTTCCCCTCCAACGCCGAGTGGTACCGGCGCTCCGCCCGCACGAAGCTTCGGATGCTCCGCAGCATGCTCGGCTACGCGACCGACGCCCAGGCGGCCCGCTGGGGGGTGAACGGGCCCGGCTGGCGGAACCAGCTCGTCCGGGCGACGATCGAGCCGGACCCGAAGGCGATCGCCGCCGACGCGAAGCGCGCCGCGGCCCGCCTCGCGAAGGGCCGGGAGGTCCGGATCACCGCCTCCAACGGGACCGATCTCACGCTGCGGCTGCGCCGGCGGGCCCCGGTCGTCGACGACGGGATCGTCGACGCCGCCGACCTTCGGGCCGGCCAGAACGTCGCGATCGGGCCGCCCGGGACCGTCGCCGTCGCGGTCGACGAGCGGAGCGCCGGGGGGATCGCGATCGCGAACCGTCCGAGCTTCCTCTCCTCGGGCCGGGCCGACTCCGGGCAGTGGGAGCTCCGCGACGGGCACCTCACGAACCACTGGTACACCGAGGGCCAGGAGGGGTTCGAGGCCTCCTACGAGAAGGCCCCGAAGGGGCGCGACGTCCTCTCGATCTTCTCGCTCGGGGTGAACCCGTCGCTCGCGGGCGGCACGCCCCAGGTGGAGGACCAGGAGGCCGGGGCCGTGAGCCTCGGGATCGGCGGCAACACGGCCTTCGGCGGGACGAACCGGTGCCCGTTCCTCTCCTGGATCGTCGTGGGGGAGGCGACCGTCGCCGTCGACGGGGAGCCGCTCTGCGACCGCGGGAAGATCCTCTGACCGCGCGGGCCGAGCCCGCGCCACGCTCCGCACCGCTCCCGCCGGAATTCTTCGACCGACCCTCCCTCCGGGTGGCCCGGGCCCTGCTCGGCTGCCGGCTCTGGGCCCGGCGCCCGGGCGGCGCCGTCGAGGCGCGCATCGTCGAGACCGAGGCCTACGAGCCGAGCGACCCGGCGAGCCACTCCTTCCGGGGCCCCACCGACCGCAACCGGGCGATGTTCGGGCCGGCGGGCCGCTGGTACGTCTACCGGATCCACCAGGTCTACTGCGCGAACGTGACGACGGGCCACGGGGCCGCGGTGCTCCTGCGGGCCGCCGAGGCCCGGTCGCGCGGGATGGACTCGCTCTCCGGCCCGGGCCGGCTCGCTCGCGCCCTCGGGATCGATCGCCGGCTCGACGGCCGATCGGTCCGCTCCGGTCCGGTCCGGATCCTCGCCGGCGAGACTCCGACGGAGCCGGTGGTCCGAGGGCCGCGAGTGGGGATCTCGCGGGCGACGGAACGTCCGTGGCGGTTCGCGCTCGCAGGGGTGCGGGCCGTTTCGAGCCCGAGACCGGCGACTCCGTAGGAGGAACCTTCGCCTCAGCGACCTCGGGCCGCCGCCCGAGCGCGCGACCCTCGGACGGCCGGCGCGCCTCGCTTCCGTCGCGGTGACGGGCCGACCCGGCGGAGCGCCATCGCCTTCACGTAGAGCCAGACCCGCGCGCCAGGACGCAGGCGGAGTTGGCGGATCGACTCCGCGGTCACCGCGGCGCGGAGGCGGAGGGTCCCGGCGCCCAGCTCGACCGTCGACCCTCCCGGCCCCGGAGCGCGGCGGACCCGCGTCACGCGGGCCGGGACGACGTTCCGGGCGCTCGAGGGGAAGCGGGCCCGGGCGAGGAGGATCGCCTCCGGGTCGAGCAGGACCGTGACCCGCTCCCCTTCGGTGGCCGGGAACGCGACCCGGAGGCGAGGGCCTCCGGGAGGCTCGACCGCGGGGCTCGGCCCCGAGCGGTAGACCCCGCTGATGCGGTTCGAGGGCGCCGGTGGACTGACGGTGCGCGAGTTCAGGAGCTCGATCGTGTCGAAGCCCTCGCGAACGATTCGGTCCCCCAGTTCCGTCAGGCGTGTGGTGCCGAACTCGCGCCCGCCGCGGACGCTCGCGACCACCGGGCCCCCGAAGGCCCGCTCCATCCGGGCGATCCGGTAGGCGGCGCGGTCCCGGCTGATGCCGATGCTCCGGGAGGCCCCGACGACCGACCGCTCCCGGGCGATCGTCCGCAGGAGGGCGACGTCGGCG
>JASHVI010000039.1 GCA_030039525.1 Thermoplasmata archaeon | reverse complement strand
GCCGTCGCCCGGCTGGCGCCCGTACTCCGACGCGGAGCGGGTCTACTCGACCGGCATCCCGGACTTCGACGCGCTGCTCGGGGGCGGCTTCCGGCGCGGCTCCTTCAACGCCTTCGAGGTCGACGTCAACGTCGGGGTCGACGACTACTACATGCTGTTCACGCCGACCTTCCTCAACTTCCTGACGCAGAACCGCGGGATCATCGCGGTCCTCGCCGCGGGGGAGTCCCACGAGAAGCTCCGCTCGACGCTCTCGCGCCACGCCCCGACCCACGTCTTCGACACGCGCGTCCGGATCGCGGACTACACCGCGAACGAGACCGAGGAATCGTACATCGTCCCGATGGCCCGCTACGGCCGCGAGGAGGCGATGCGGGCGATGGTGACCGCCGAGAAGGCGGCCCGCGGACCGGAGAACAAGCCGTTCCTCGAGTACACCGCCTTCGACACGCTCGAGAGCCTCATGGGGGACCAGCTGGCGATCCGGATGTACTTCACCGGCGTCCAGCGGACCAAGCTCGTCGGGAACCTCGGCATCGGGCTCCTGAAGCCCGGGCTCCTCGTCTCCTCGGAGATCCTCAACATGATGGACACGTACTTCCGGATCATCAACATCGACAACGCCCCCTGCCTCTACGGCATCCGGCCGAGGACGACGATCTACTCGATCTCGACCGACCCCGAGAAGGGCGCGCCCCACGCGAAGCTGACGCCGATCGTCTGAGGGCGTCGCGGCGGACGCCGGGCCTCCGCCGGCGTTCGCTCAGAACGCCGGTAGGTGGATCGCGCCCGTGGCGATCCAGTACGGCGCCGCGGCGACCAGGCCGGGCAGGAGCGGCATCGCGAGGTCGTCGTCGATCGGGAGGACCGAGGCCGGCCCCTCGACCAGCGCCCCGACGAGCCCGAGCGCGATCCCGGCGGCCAGAGCGAACTCGAGCGGCCAGGCGCCGAGGAGGAGGAGCGTGGGCACGACGACCGCGACGTACGCCCCCACCCCGGCGAGGGTCACGGAGGGACGCGCGAGGCCCGCCGCGCGCAGCTCCCCCATCAGCGGGTCGACCAGGACCGCGCCGAGCACGGCGGCCACGGCGACCGGTTTCGGGAAGATCAGCACCGCCAGGCTGAGCCCGACCGCGAAGTACGCGTAGCTCGCGACCCGGTGCTCCTCGTGGGGCCGGATCGTCGGCAGCTCCACCCCGGCCCGGCGCCGGAGGAACTCGAGCACGAGGACGGCGGCGAGGGCGAGCAGCAGGACCCCCTCGGTCGGGAGCACCACGAAGAAGTCCCGCGGGACCACGTAGACGATCAGGACGACGACGCCCCCGAGGTGGAGGCAGCGCCTCCAGATCCGGTCCCCGAGCCGCTCGTCGCCGCCGAAGCGTCGGCCGAGCCAGGCCCGGGTCTTCCCCCCCGTGTGCAGCCGGCGGGCCACGCGACGCGCCGCCGCCGCGCGCGGTAAAGCGTTGCGCCGGCCCCCGCGGCGTCGGGGAGGTTATCGGCCGCCCGGCCTCCCCCCCGGGGGGTCTCGCGTCCCATGCGCGACCACGTCGCCCTGCTGCGGGCCGTCAACCTCGGCGGAGGCTCGGTCGTCCGGAGCGCCGAGCTCGAGTCGGCGCTCCGGGCGCTCGGGCTCGAGGAGGTCCGGGTCCTCCTGGCCTCCGGCAACGTGGCCTTCCGGGCCCCGGAGGGGCGGGGCGAGCCGGAACTGGAGGCGCGGATCGCGGAGGGCCTGAAGCGCCGGCTCGGGCTCGTCACCGAGGTCTTCGTGCGCTCCGCGGGCGAGTGGCGTGAGGTCCGGAACGGGAACCCCTTTACCGAGGCGGCCCGCGAGGACCCGGCCCACCTCGTGGTCGCCGCCCTGAAGTCCGCTCCGGGCGCCGACCGGTGGGAGGCGCTCGCGCGGGCGATCCGGGGCCGGGAGTCCTCCCAGGGCCGGGGCCGCCACGCCTACCTCGTCTACCCGGACGGGATCGGCCGTTCGAAGCTCACGGTCGCCGTCCTCGAGGCCTCGCTCGGGACGCGAGCGACCTGCCGGAACTGGAACACGGTCCAGAAGCTCGGGGCCCTGCTGGAGTGAGCGGACCGCGACCGGCCGCGCCGGGGCGCCGGGGGCCGGCCGCCGGGGCCCCCCGCGCGAGAACGCTTTTCCCCGCCGTAGCCTCCCGCGGCCCGTGAAGGTCGTCGTCCTGGTCGGCTCGCGCTCGGACCTCGAGGCCGCCGAGAAGGTGAAGCAGCGGCTGGAGTCGCTGAAGGTCCCCTGCGACGTCCACGTCGCGAGCGCGCACCGGACCCCGGAGAAGGTCGATCGGCTGGTCGCCGACCCCGAGGCGGACGTCTTCGTGGCGATGGCGGGCCTCTCCGCGGCGCTGCCCGGCGCGGTGGCGGCCCGCACGCTGAAGCCGGTCGTCGGGGTGCCGCTCAACCGGGGCCTCGGGCTCGACAGCCTGCTCTCGGTTGTTCAGATGCCCCCGGGGGTCCCGGTCGCCTCGGTCGGGCTCGACGCCTCCGAGAACGCCGCGCTGCTCGCGGCCGAGATCCTGGCGTTGAAGCACCCCGAGGTCCTCGCGGCGCTCCGCGCCTATCGCGCGAAGTGGAAGGAGGAGGCCCCCGCCCCCGCACCGCCCGCGGCATGAACGATCCGGCGGCGTTCCACCGCGAGGCGGTCGAGAAGCTCCGAGCGGAGGTCGACGGTCCGGCGATCGTCGCCGCGTCCGGGGGGATCGACAGCACCATCGCCGCGGCCCTCGCCCAGGAGGCGCTCGGGGAGCGGGCGCACGCGCTCTTCGTTGACACCGGCCTCCTTCGGCAGGGGGAGGTCGACGCCGTCGGCGGGTACCTGCGCGCGAGCGGGATCCGCTACACGCTGCTCCCCGCGGAGGAGCGGTTCCTCTCCGCGCTCGACGGCGTGGCGGAGCCGGAGGAGAAGCGCCGGCGGATCGGCGAGGCCTTCATCCGACTGTTCGAGGCCGAGGCCGACCGGATCGGGACGAACCGGCTGGTCCAGGGAACGATCGCGCCGGACTGGATCGAGAGCGGGGGCGGGGCCCGGGACACGATCAAGTCGCACCACAACGTCGGCGGGGTCCCCAAGGACTCCCGGCTCACGCTCGTCGAGCCGCTCCGGGACCTCTACAAGGACGAGGTGCGCCAGCTCGCCGAGCACCTCGGCCTCCCGCACGCGGAGCGCCAGCCGTTCCCGGGCCCCGGGCTCGCGGTGCGCGTCGCGGGGCCGATCTCCCGCGAGCGGATCCGGATCGCCCGCCGCGCGAACGCTGCCGTCGAGGAGGAGATCGACGCCGCGGTCGCCCGCGGAGAGATCCGGCGTCCCTGGCAGTACTTCGCGGTCCTCCTGCCGGTCCGCTCCGTCGGGGTCACCGGTGACAACCGGGCGCACGGGGACGCGGTGACGGTCCGCGTCGTCGACTCGGTGGACGCCATGACGGCGACCGCGATGCCCCTGCCCGCGGAGCTGCTCCGACGGATCGCCGAGCGGATCACCCGGGAGCAGCCGGGGGTCGTGACGCGCGTCCTCTACGACGTCACCGACAAGCCGCCGGCGACGATCGAGTGGGAGTAGCGGCCGCCTCGAAGACCCTATCTACCGTCGACCCCCGGCGAGGCGCCGTCATGGTCCCCGCGGAGCGCACGGTCCACATCCCGGAGGAGACCGCCGTGGGCCTGGAGGCCCGGATCCGGGGTTCCGGCTTCCAATCGGTCGACGCGTTCGTCGCCTTCGTGCTCGCCCGCCTGCTCGAGACGCCCGGCGAGGTCCCGTTCTCCGAGGAGGACGAGCGCCGGCTGAAGGAGCGGCTCCGATCGCTCGGGTACATCGACTGATGCCCGCGAGCGACGGGCCGCCGGCGGGGGCGCTCCGGTGCCCGTTCTGCGGCGCTCCCGAGAGCGAGCGCTTCGAGCTCGACGGCACGCGGTTCGTCGTATTCCCCTGCCAGTTCACCTGGGAGGGGGAGCCCGGGCTCTCCGAGGAGGCGCTCGCCGACCGGCTGCGCGCCGAGGCCGAGGAGGGGGGCCCCTCCTACTTCCGGCGCACCTGCGACCGCCTGCACCTCTTCGTGACGAAGGGGGAGGGGGCCCGGGAGCTCCAGCCGGCCGGCGAGGGCGACGGGAGCCCGTCCTCCCGCTAGGCCGAGGGGAGGGGGCCGCTGGGCGGCGGCTTCGCCTGGTGGTCGCGCAGCGCGAGGTAGACCCCCACCGACCGGCCGGTGATGAGCCCGGCGCTGACCGCGAAGAGCGCGTCGACGACCGCGAGGATGACGAGGGAGAGGCCCGAGACGCTCGGCAGCGGGGAGGTCGAGCTCGTGGTGAGGCCGGGGATGCCGCCGAGCAGGAGGAGGTCGACCCCCATCCGGGTGCAGAAGAGGATGAGGTAGACCGCCGGGAGCGCGAAGGAGAGCCGGTACGACCAGCCCCACTGGGGGTGCGGGGAGATCTCGACGTGGCGCCGCACGTAGAAGGTCGTCAGGACCGCGCCGACGAGCAGCAGGACGACCTCGACGCCGACGAACGCGATCGGGAAGAGCAGCGCGTCGCTGGCGGCGCTGATCGCGAAGAGGAAGAGGTAGAGCCCGGTGATCGTCGCGAGCCGCTGGGGGCTCGCGGAGGCCCCCCGGGTCATCCGATAGGTACGGTACGAGGCCCAGAGGACGAACAGGAGGAGGATGCCGAGGACCTCGGCCTGCGAGGAGCTGATCGATACCATGCGGCGGGACCTCTCCGATGCCCGGCGCGGTCAGGTCGGGACGGCGACCGCGCCGATCCGGGCGAGCGCGGGGCCCGGGTCGACCATGTGACGGGGCAGCCCGAGCTCCGCCGGCCCGGCCCCGAGGGCGAGCCCGACGAGCTGGGGGAGGTGGAGGATCGGCAGGTCGAGGGCATGGCCGACCTCCTTCGCCGCCTTCGGCTGGAAGGTGTCGAGCGAGATGTGGCAGAGCGGGCAGGGGGTGGCGATCGCGTGGGCCCCGTGGGCCCGCGCGTCGTCGATCTGGTGCGCGGCGATCCGGTTCGCGCTCGCCTCCTTGACGAAAAGCGCCGGGAACCCGCAGCACATCACGCGCCCCCGGTACAGGACCGGCTCGGCGCCGAGGGCGGCGATGAGGTCCTCGAACTGGTGGGGCTCCTCGGCGCTCTCGCTGCCGACCTCGTTCTGCGGCCGGAGGAGGTGGCAGCCGTAGAAGGCGCCGACCTTCAGGCCCTTCAGCGGACGGACGACCTGGGCCTCAAGCGCCTTCGGGCCGACGCGCTCGACGAGGATCTTCAGGAGGTGCGTCACCCCGGTGGTGCCGCGGTACTGGTAGCCGATCGGCGCGAGGGCCCCGTCGACCTTCGCGCGGACCGCGGGGTCCTTCAGGCGCACGTTCGCGAGCGTCAGCATCCCCTGGCAGGTCGAGCAGACGGTCAGGATCTCGAGCCCGGCCTTCTCGGCGATGGCGAGGTTGCGGGCGTTGATCGCCGTGTTGAGGGTCGGGTTCGCCTCGTCGATGAAGCCGGAGCCGCAGCAGGAGAAGTTCGGGAAGTCGACGAGCTCGATCGAGAGCTTCCGGCAGACCCAGCGCGTCGCGAGGTCGAGCTCCTTCCCCGACTCCTGCGCGACGCACCCCGGGTAGTAGGCGAGCTTCACGCGCCCTCCGTATCGTCGAGCGCCTCGTAGATCTTCTCGACCTCGTCCCGGCCCTCGATCGGCTTCGGCGACCGGAGCGTCTCCGGTTTCTTCCGGTAGACCTTGAGGCCGTAGGGAACCTGCGCGAGCATCTCCCCGAGGCCGTAGGTCTGCCGGACGAGCTTGAACTCGTTGAGGACCCCGCGCTCCCGGATGTTCTCCTTGAAGCCTAGGGCGTGGCGGGAACCGTTCTCGGTGCCCCCTTGGGCGGCGAGGGCCATCTCCTTCAGGTCCATGATCCGCTCCGAGGGCCGCACGTCCTTCGGACAGGCCTCGGTGCAGAGGTGGCACCGGAGGCACAGCCAGAGCCCCCCGGGCTGGACGGAGGTGAGGCGGCGCTTCGTCGCCCCGTCGCGCGGGTCGACGACGAACCGGTAGAGCTTCGCGAGCGCCATCGGGCCCGGGAAGGCCGGGTCGGCCTCGACCATCGGGCAGGCCGAGTAGCAGGCGCCGCAGGCGATGCACCGCGGCGTCTCCTTGAACCGCTCGAGCTGGACCGGGGTCATCGAGGTCGCGACCCCCTCGGGCATCGGGTGCTCGGGATCCGGGATCAGGTGCGGCTCGAGCTTGCGGTACCGGCCCCAGAACGGGCTCATCTCGACGACGAGGTCCCGGAGGACCGGCTGGTTGCGCATCGGATCGATGACGATCTTGCCGTGACGGGCGAGCTCGGGGCCCACCGGCGTCTGGCAGGCGAGGCGGCTCTTCGAGTTGATGACCATCGCGCAGGAGCCGCAGATCGCGCTCCGACACGAGTAGCGGAGCGTCAGCGTCGGGTCGAGCTCGGTGCGGATCCGCAGGAGCGCCGTGAGGACGGGCGTGTGCGGCGCGAGGTCGAGCTGGTAGCTCTGGTAGCGCGGCGCGGACTCCTTCTCGGGGTCGAAGCGGTAGACGTCGAGCTCCGCGCGCTGCGTCGCCGGGGCCGTCGCCGCCATCAGTAGACCCGCTCCTTCGGCTCCCAGCGCGTGTAGGCGACCGGGGCATAGGAGAGTTCGGGGCCCTCCGGCCCTCGGCGGGCGAGCGTGTGCTTCATCCACTCGGCGTCGTTGCGCTTCGGGAAGTCGACGCGCGTGTGCGCCCCGCGGCTCTCGGTGCGCGCGATCGCGCCCGCGATGATCACCTCGGCGAGGTCGAGCATGTGCCCGGTCTCGAGGGCGTCGGTCAGGTTGACGTTGTAGACCTTCGACCGGTCGACGACCCGGACGTTCCGGTACCGCTCCTTCAGCGCCCCGATCCGCCGCTTCGCCTCGAGGAGCTCCTCCGGCTTCCGGTAGATGCCGACGAGGTGGTCCATCGTCTCCTGCATCTCGATCCGCAGCTTCTGGGGGTCCTCGCCGTCGACCCGGTTCTGCATCGCCCGGATCGCGGCGGTCTCTCCGTCGAGCTCCTCCGGGGTGATCGAGGGGGTCGGGGCCTTCGCGACGTACTCGGCCGCGGCGAGGCCCGCCTGCTTGCCGAAGACGAGGGTCTCGAGCAGCGAGTTCCCCCCGAGCCGGTTGGCGCCGTGGATCGAGACGCAGGCGGCCTCGCCGGCCGAGAAGAGCCCGGGGAGGTTCGTCGAGCCCTTGATGTTCGTGCCGACGCCGCCCATCATGTAGTGCTGTGCCGGGAGGACCGGGATCGGCTCCGTCACCGGGTCGATCCCCGCGAAGGCCCGGCAGAAGTCGCAGATCTCCTGCAGCCGGGACTCGATCTTCTCCTTGCCGAGATGCATCAGCTCGAGATGGACCCATCCGCCGGGGTAGCCGCGGCCCTCGGCGACCTCGGTGACGATCGCCCGCGAGACCACGTCGCGCGACGCGAGCTCGAAGACGTGCGGGGCGTACTTCGACATGAACCGCTCGCCGAGCCGGTTCTTCAGGATCCCGCCCTCACCGCGGGCCCCCTCGGTGATGAGGATCCCGGACTCCGGGAGCCCGGTCGGGTGGAACTGGACGAACTCCATGTCCTTCAGGAAGGCCCCCGCGCGGTACGCCGCGGAGATGCCGTCGCCGGTGCAGCTGTGCGCGTTGGTCGTCCTTCCGTAGACCCGGCCGGCCGGACCCGTCGCGA
>JASHVI010000003.1 GCA_030039525.1 Thermoplasmata archaeon | reverse complement strand
GACGTCCGGTTCGTGCTGAAGAACGTCGCCCGGCAGCACGGGAAGATCGCCTCGTTCATGCCGAAGCCGGTCTTCGGCGACAACGGCATCGGGATGCACATGAACCAGTCGCTCTGGAGCGGCGGGGTCAACGCGTTCTTCGACGCCAACGACGCCTACGCCGAGGTGAGCCAGACCTGTCGGTACTACGTCGGGGGCCTCCTCACCCACGCCCGCGCGCTCTGCGCGATCACGAACCCCACGACCAACTCCTACCGTAGGCTCGTCCCGGGGTACGAGGCGCCGGTCTTCATCGCCTGGAGCCGCTCGAACCGCTCGGCCAACGTACGCATCCCGTTCTACCACCGGGGGCGTCCCGAGGCGAAGCGGATCGAGTACCGGACGCCGGACTCGGCCGCGAACATCTACCTCACCGAGGCCGCCCTCGCCCTCGCGGGGCTCGACGGCATCCGGCGGAAGATCGAGCCGCCCCCCTCCGTCGACACGGACATCTACAAGCTCTCGCCGGCGCGGCGCCGGGAGCTCGGCGTCCGGGAGCTCCCCGGCTCCCTCGGCGAGGCCCTCGAGTGCCTCGCCTCCGACGATGGGTTCCTGAAGCCGATCTTCGCCTCGACGGTGCTCGACACCTGGCACGAGATGAAGCGGGACGAGCAGCTGCAGCTCAACCTGCGGCCGCACCCGTACGAGTTCTACCGGTACCTCGACGTCTAGGGCGGAGGGTATCCCCCGGACCCGCTCCCGGTCCGCGTGCCCGAGGCCCGGGTCCTCTTCGGCGGCCGGATCTGGACGGGCCGGCGGCTCGTCGAGCGCCTCGTCACCGAGGGGACCCGCGTCGTCGCGGCGGGCGAGGGCGGCGCGGGAGGTCCGGAGGTCCCGACCGGGGCCGACCGCGTCGATCTTCGGGGTCGTCTCGTGGTGCCGGCGTTCGTGGACGCCCACCTCCACGTCACGGAGGCCGCCCTCCAGCCGGCGGGCATCGATCTGCGCGGGACCGGGAGCCTCGCCGAGGTGGGCGAGCGCGTGGCCGCGGCCGCCCTCGCTCGACCGTCGGGGGCCCTCTGGGGCAGCGGGTGGGACCAGGAGCGGTGGAGCGAGGGCCGAATGCCCGACCGCCGGGACCTCGATCGATGGGTCCCCGATCGCCCGCTCGCCCTGACGCGGGTCTGCGCCCATGTCGCGGTGGTCAACAGCGCGGCGCTGACGGCGATCGGCGTGGACCGGGGGTCGATCGACCCGCCCGGGGGGAGAATCGTCCGGGACCCCTCCGGCCATCCGACCGGGCTCCTGCGGGAGCGGGCACTGGCCTACCTCGACCGGTTCCCGTTCCCGCGCCTGTCCGATCGGCCGGACCTCGGCGAACGGTTCCTCGAGCGCTGCGCGAAGCTCGGGATCGCAGCGGTCGCCGCGCTCCGCACTACCCCGGCGGAGCTCGACTGGTGGCGCGGGCGGCCACCGGGTCGGGGCGCCTCGCCGGCCTACCAGGCGTACGGCGCGGTCTCGGACCTCGCGTCGATCGATGCGTGGGCCGAGCGCCGTCGGCGGGGGGCGGGGGAGGTGGTCGGTGTGAAGCTGTTCGCCGATGGGTCGTTCGGAGGTCGCGGGGCCTGGCTCGAGGAGCCGTACGAGGACGCGCCCGGCGAGAGCGGGCTTCCGCTCTGGGACCCGGCCGGGTGGGACGAGGCGATCCGCCGGGCCGACGCCCTCGGGCTTCGGGTGGCCGCCCATGCCCTCGGGGACCGCGGCATCGCCACGGTCGTCGCGGCGCTGGAGCGGGTAGCGCCCCGGGCCCGGCCCCGGCTGGAGCACGCCGGGCTCGTGCCGGCCCCGCTCCGCGAGCGGATCCTTCGACTCCCGATCGACGTCGTCGTGCAGCCGAGCTTCCGCACGAGCGACGCTCCCTGGCTCGCCGAGCGCCTCGGCCCGCGACGCCTGGGCGACGCCTACCCGATCGAGGCCCTGAGATCCGGCGGGGCCGTTCTCGCGGGCTCGAGCGACGCGCCCACCGAGGCGCTCGACCCGATGGAGGGGATTCGCTCCGCGACGGACGGGCAGGGCCTCGGTCCCCCGATGGGCGCCTCCGAGGCCCTCGCGCTCTACACGGTCGGGGGGGCGGCCGTGCTCGGTCGAACGGACCTCGGGCACCTCGAGCCCGGCGCCGAGGCCAGCCTGGTCGCCTTCGCGGTCCCCTCCCTGGACGCGCTCGCCCGGCCCGGAGGGAGCCTACCGCGAGAGGTCTGGTTGCGGGGCTCGCCCGTGGTGGCTCCCTAGCACCGACCAATCTCGGCCCCCGGGTCTTCCCCGGAGGCCCGGGACCTCCGTCGGTGTCGCGGCGGACTCGCCTCCCAGCCCCCGGGAACGGCCGATCCCGGATTTCGCGGAATGACTCCCGATCGGCCGGAGCAGGGGGTGAGGAGCCCGTCACAGCTTCCCCGGGGCGGCCCGGAGTCCTCCGTGGCCGCTCGAGGGCGGACCGGTCGACGGGAGAGGAAGCCCCGGCAGAGGGCTACGCCGAGCGGGGCGCCTGCGCGAGCCAGTCGGCCAGGGGCTGCAAGCGCTCGTAGAGCACCCGCCCCGACCGGGTCAGCGCGTAGGCCTGCACGGCTCCTCTCGGGCTGATCGCGGGCGTTCTCCGGATCAGCTGGGCGCGTTCCAACGCTCGGAGCGTGGCGGTGAGCGTCGCCGGGCTCACGCCGGAGAGGCAGCGCTGGATCGGGCCGAACCGCACGACGCCGTACCTGCCGAGGAGCGAGACCACACAGACCGCCCACTTCTTGCCGACCACGTCGATCAGGCCGATCGGGGGGCACGGGCAGACGAGCCCGTCCTCGCGGCCGTGCGACACTTCGACCGTACGTAGCGGCGGCTTATGAGCACTTCAGTCTTTGAAGTGGTCGAGCGGGCCCATGGCGGACGCCGCGTGCGGTGAAGCCGCCGAGCGCTGCACGACCGCGGTCTGCTGCGACCCGCGGTCCTGCCCCCCGGGGTACTGTAAGGGCTGCGAAACCAGGTGACGCGAACCGTCCTCTTCGTCTGCGTCGAGAACGCCGCCCGTTCTCTGATGGCGGAGGCCATCTTCAACGCCGGCGCTCCCGACGGGTGGATCGCCGAGTCGGCGGGCACCGAGCCCGCCCGGAACGCGAATCCCCGCGCGGCCCGCATGCTCGCGGAGATCGGCCTCGGCCTACCCGATCATCCCCCGAGGCTGCTCACGCCGGAGCGGATCGACCGGTCGTCGGTCCGGATCACGATGGGATGCTTGGACCGCGAGAGCTGTCCCGCGCGCCTGAGAACCACCGAGCTCACGGACTGGAGCCTGCCGGATCCGGCGGCCTTGGACGATGAGGGTTTTCGCCACGTTCGGGACGAGATACGGCGGCGCGTCGAGGAGCTTCGGCGCACCTTGACCGCGGACTAGGCCGCGCGTGACGCGAGGGATCGCCGGTCGCTGCGCCGCCGAGGCGACCGGCACGGCGATGCTTGTCGGCGTCGGCACGGGCGCCATCGTGGCGGGGTCCTCCGCGGGCGGTGTTCCGCAGTGGGTGCTGGCCCTCGCCTGGTTCGCCGCCGTCGCGCTCCCGATCCAGGCGTTCGCGTACGTGAGCGGGGCGCACCTGAACCCGGCGATAACGGCCGGCCTGGTCGCCGCCCGCCGGTTTCCGGCGGCCGAGGCCCCGCTCTACATGGGGGCTCAGATCGCCGGGGCCTTCTCGGGGAGTTTCTCGGTGCGGGAGCTCCTGGGAAGCGGAGCCCGGCTCGGCGCCACGCTGCCGGGCCCCCGGGGCCCCCTGTGGGTGTTCCCGCTCGAGTTCGCGTTCACCTTCCTGCTGATGGCATCCGTTCTCTACCTGACGGGGGCCGGGGGGCGACCGCGCCGGTCGCTCCTGCTACTCCCGGCGGCGGTGGTCGGGCTCTCCACCCTCGTGATCGGCCCGTGGACCGGTAGCTCCCTGAACCCGGCGAGATCCATCGCGCCGGCGGTCCTCTCCTCGGATCCGAGTTGGCTGTGGCTCTACCTGGTCGCCACGTTCGCCGGGGGCCTCGGCGCCGCAGGGCTCGCGGCCTACCGTAATCCGGGCCCGAGCTCCCGGGGGTGATCCCCCGGGGTCCTGATACCCCGCCGGTCCCGGGCGAATCCTTAAGTGCCGGGCCGGGTCCGCCCGCGCCGAGGATCCGCGGATGGCCGCAGAAGCCGTAGCTGGTTGCTACCATCTCGCGATCCGCTAAGCGCGCCTCCCCCAGACCCGCCGTTCTTCGCTCGCTCCCGCGGCGCCGCGCGCCGATCGTTCCTCGTGCCGGGGATCCGGGAGGCGAGCCGGGATGATCCGGATCGCGATCCCGAACAAGGGCCGGCTTAGGGCCCCCACGCTGCGTCTCCTCGCCCGCATCGGTCTCACCACCCCCGACAACGGCGATCAGGACCGCGGGCTCACCGTGGTGACCGCCGATCGACGCTATCAACTGCTGAGCGTCAACGCCCGCGACGTACCGACCTTCGTCGATCGGGGAGCGGCCGATGTCGCGATCACCGGAACGGACCTGCTCGAGGAGTCCGGACGGCCCCTGGAGGTCGCCGAACCCCTCGGCTTCGGCCGTTCGCGGCTCGTTCTCGCGGTCCCGGAGCGCTCCGGGGCTCGAGGGGCGGAGGATCTCGCCCCCGGAACGCGAGTGGCGACGTCGATGCCCCGTCTCGCGCGGGGCTACTTCGAGTCGATCGGCCGGTCCGTCGAGATCGTGACCCTGTCGGGGGCGGTCGAGGCGGCGCCCGCGATCGGGATCGCCGATGCGATCCTCGACCTGGTGGAGACCGGGGCGACGCTGCGGAGCAACGGCCTGCGCGAGGTCGCGACGGTCCGGGAGGTCGAGGCCGCGGCGATCGTGCGTGCGGGGCTCGTCGGGACCGACCGGGAGCGGGTCGACGAGCTGCTCCTCGCCCTGCGATCGGTCGTGCGGGCGGACCGTTCCCGGTACCTCATGGCCAATGTTCCCGCCGCCCTGCTCCCCGAACTCTCCTCGCTCCTCCCGGGGGTTGGCGGGCCGACGGTGCTGCCGCTCCTTGGCCGAGAGGACTGGGTCGCGATCCACGCGGTGGTCGACGCCTCCGCGGTGAACGGCATCGTGGCGGTCCTCAAGATCCGGGGGGCGACCGGCATCCTCGTCACCCCGCTCGAGCGCCTGGTGGCCGCATGAGGGTCGAGCGGGTCGACGCCGCGGCGCTCGCCGAGGCCGTCGATCGACGGGAGCAGTTCCGTCGGGAGCTCGACGAGGTGGCCCCGGCGGTGGATCGCATCCTCCGGAAGGTCCGCTCGGACGGCGACCGTGCGCTTCGCCGGTACGCCCGCGAGTTCGATGGCTGGGGCGGCCCGCTCGAGGTCGGCGAGGTGGCGCGCCGCCGAGCGGAGCGGCGCGTGCCGCCGGCGCTCGCCCGGGCTCTCCGGAAGGCGGCCCGGAGCGTCCGCGCCTTCCACGACGCCCAGCGACCGCGACCGGCCCGCCTCCGGCTCCCGGGCGGAAGCGAGCTAGCCCTCGAGTTCCGCCCGCTCG
>JASHVI010000038.1 GCA_030039525.1 Thermoplasmata archaeon | reverse complement strand
CTACGTCCAGGTCGGCGCCTCGATCACCGGGCTCAACGGGAGCCAGGGCACGACCCGGCAGGTCGCGGAGAACGTCGTCCTGCCGGACTTCCGCACGACGACGGCCGTGGAGCTGAACGCGGTCTCCACCACCGGCGACTGGTACCAGGTCACGGTCGCGAACGATTGGTGCGGGAGCGGCTTCTACTACCTCATCTCCGACTTCGACACCAGCGACTCGGTGATCGTCCTCTCCTGCGCCTCGGCGGCGCAGTTCGACGCGGGCGACCAGGTCCACCTCGACCTCAACGTGACCAACTCCTCCACCGTCTGCCTCCTGGCGGACGACCTCACGCTCGGCTTCACC
Source organism: Thermoplasmata archaeon (assembly GCA_030039525.1). Classification (GTDB taxonomy): domain Archaea; phylum Thermoplasmatota; class Thermoplasmata; order Lutacidiplasmatales; family UBA184; genus Lutacidiplasma. The sequence goes on along the minus strand of JASHVI010000038.1, from coordinate 6,661 downwards.
GACTCGAGCTGCCTCGCCCAGCCCCAGTCCGGCGCGACCGGCTTCAGCACGACGAGCGAGGGGGCCGACTCCACCGGCTTCTTCACCGGACCGATGACGGAGAGCATCGTCCCGGACACCGGGTGCCCGGACCTCTCGCCCTTCCCGTCGGTCGAGTACCGCTGGAGCGACCCGACCGGTGTCACGAGCTTCGTCCCCTGGTCGGACTCCTTCAACGCCGGCTCCGGCTCCGCCTGCTACTCCTCGGTCGGTGACGACCAGGTCACCCTGTCCGCCGGGGACCCGGCGACCCAGACGGTCAACACGGCGAACGGGACCTCCTTCGGCCCCCACGACGTCTCCGGCCAGAACCTGACCGACCTCAACGCCTCCTACGACCTGCAGATCCAGACCGACTCGACCCCGATCACGGGGGCGAACACGACCCTCCTGGGGCCCCGGGTCATCGTCCCGAACGCGAGCACCGAGCTCCTCCTCGACAACGTGACCGGGGGCATCGGGCCGTACTCGGGGCTCTGGATCGTCAACGGCCAGACCGAGCCGACCGGCGGGCTCGGCTGGAACTTCTCGTCGCCCGTCGACGGGGTGTTCCGGATCCAGGGGTACGTCGTCGACGCGCGGGACTCCGTGGTCGGCGCCTCGCCGGCGATCGCGATCGACGTCATCGGGCCCCTCGAGGTCGGGCGGCCGAGCGCGAGCCCCGGGGACCGCGTCGACGCCGGAGAGCGCCTCACCCTCGAGGCCTCCGTCTCCGGCGGTCTCCCGCCGTACACGTTCGCCTGGAGCGGCCTCCCGAACGGCTGCGCCGCGGCCGACACCGCGTGGATCAACTGCACCCCCGAGTCCCCTCAGCCCCCCGGCACGTCGGCCGACTACGACGTGAGCGTCCGCGTGACCGACTCGAACGGGACGGCGCTCACCTCCGCGCAGCTCGCCCTCCAGGTCGACCCGGGGCTCTCGGGCAGCGTCGGGGTCTCCCCCGGGATCGGGGAGGTCGGGGTGCCGCTCAACTTCAGCGCCGTGTTCTCGGGGGGCCTGGCGCCGTACTCCTACTCGTGGAGCGGCCTTCCGAGCGGCTGCGGCCAGCCGACGGTCGCCAACGCGAGCTGCGAACCGCTCTTCCCGGGGAACCTCACGGTCACGGCGACCGTCACCGACGCGAACGGCGGGTCGTCGACGACCCCGGTCGCCGGGGTCGAGATCGAGCCCGCGCTCGCCGTCAGCGTCCGGGCGAGCGTGAGCGACCCGGAGGCCGGCGAACCGGACAACCTCTCGGTGACCGGGACGGGCGGCGTCGGGGGCGTCGCGTCGGTCGCCTGGTCCGGCCTTCCCGCGGGCTGCGAGGCCTCCGAGAACGGGACCCTGGAGTCCTGCCGATTCCCCTCGGCCGGCCCGTACGGGATCTGGGCGAACGCGACCGACGCCATCGGGGGCTTCGCCGCCTCCTCCGAGCTCCTCGTCTCCGTGCTCCCCGGGCCCACCGTGAGCCTCGCCGCGGCGCCGTACGACGCGCACGTGGGCGGGGGGCTCACGCTCAACGCCTCGGTCTCGGGCGGCGTGCCACCCCTCACCTACGCGTGGAGCGGGCTTCCGGACGGGTGCGCTCCGTCCTCCCAGGCCGTGCTCCAGTGCGTCCCGAGGGCCACCGGATCGTTCCAGGTGACGGTGACCGTCACGGACTCCCGGGGCGCCGAGGTGGCGAACGCGACCACCGTCGTGGTGGGCCCGGCGCTCGTGGGTCCGGGCCCCGCCCCGGACGCGACCGAGTGGATCGTCGCGGGGATTGGCGCCGCCGCGCTCGTGGCGGCGGTCGGCGGGGTTCTCCTCTACCGGCGACGCCGCGGCGGGAGCGGGCCCTCGGGTGACCCCTAGGGCGCGACGGGATCGATCTGCGCCTTCTGGAGCTTCGAGGAGAAGTCGACGAAGACCGTCTTGATCTCGGTGAACTCCTCGATCGCGGCCGAGCCGGCCTCGCGGCCCCCGTTCCCGGTGTTCTTGATCCCCCCGAACGGGAGCTGCACCTCGGCGCCGATCGTGGGGGCGTTGACGTAGGTGATGCCGGCCTCGAGGTCCTGGATCGCCCGGAAGGCCCGGTTGACGTCGCGCGTGTAGATCGACGAGGAGAGGCCGTACGGGACCTCGTTCGCCACGCGGACCCCCTCCTCGTAGTCGCGGACCTTCAGGACGGAGAGCACCGGCCCGAAGATCTCCTCGGTGGCGAGCCGCGAGCCCGGCCGCGTCTCGAAGACCGTCGGGGCGATGAAGTAGCCCCGGTCGAAGGCCCCGCCGGTGAGCTTCTCGCCGCCGGTGCGGAGGGTCGCCCCCTCGCTCCGGCCGATCCGGATGTACTCGAGGATCTTCTGCTCCTGGTCGGCGGAGGCGACGGGCCCCATCTCGACCTTCGGGTCGAGCGGGTCGCCGACCGGGAACCGCTCGAGCCGCTTCAGCAGGAGGTCGAGGAACCGGTCGTAGACCGCCTCGTGCAGGATGAGCCGGCTGGTCGCCGTGCACCGCTGGCCGGAGGTCCCGAAGGCGCCGAAGAGCACCCCGTCGAGGGCGAGCGTCAGATCGGCGTCCTCCATCAGGAGGACCGGGTTCTTCCCCCCGAGCTCCAGGTGGACCATCGCGAGGCGCTTCGCCCCCCGGACGTAGACCTCGCGGCCCGTCTCGACGCCCCCGGTGAAGCTGATCGAGCGGACCCGCGGGTCGTCGACGAGCGCGTTGCCGACGGAGCCGCCGGGGCCCGTGACCAGATTGAGGACCCCCGGGGGCACCCCGGCGGCCTCGTAGGCCTTCACGACCTCGACCGCGCACCGGGCCGTGTTCGAGGCCGGCTTGAAGACCACGGTGTTCCCGCAGATCAGCGCCGCGGCGATCTTCCAGTTGGGGATCGCCGTCGGGAAGTTCCACGGGGTGATGCAGGCCACCACCCCCTTCGGCTGGCGCACGGTGAGGCAGAACTTCGAGCGGAGCTCCGAGGGGACCGTCTCGCCCGCGAGGCGCCGTCCCTCGCCGGCCATGTACTCGACGAAGTCGATCGCCTCCTGGACGTCGCCGCGTCCCTCGCTGAGGACCTTGCCCATCTCCCGCGAGACGATCCGGCCGATCTCCTCCTTCCGTGCCCGGTACTCGGCGGCGACCCGAAGGAGGATCTCCCCGCGCTTCGGCGCGGGCGTGTCGCGCCATGCCGGGAAGGCCTTCGCGGCGGCTCCGACGGCGGCGCGGACGTCCTCCGGCGTACCGGAGACGAAGCTCCCCATCGACTCGCCGTTCGCGGGGTTCCGGGTCTCGAACCGCCGGGCCCCCGGGGGCGCGCTCCACCGGCCGTCGACGAACAGTCCGAACTCCGGGGCCTCGGCCATGGGTGCCGCGGCGACCCGAGTCGCCCTCAAAAGGCTGGCGAAGCTCGGACCCCGTCGGCCGAGGCCGGCGGCGCCGTACGGTGGCGCGACGCGCGAGCTAATAGGGCCGGTCCGGTCCCTCCGCCCGGCCGATGGAGAACGAGCTCGTCGCGGAGGTCGTTCTCAGCGGCGCCCTCCCCGAGGGGCCGGAAGGGGAGGCGCTCGTGCGCCCCATCGCCGAGGAGGCGGTCGCCCAGGTCCTCGGGGCGAAGTCCGAGGGCGCGGTCTCCCAGCTCGTCGTCCGAGGGGAGCGGATCGCGATCACGCTCACCTCGACCGGGGCCCGCCCCCACCAGGCCCTCCTCTCGTTCGTGAAGCGGCTGCAGGACCGGCTCGGGCGCTCCCACCGGGTCGGCATCCGGAGCCTGCGGGCGCTCCACTACACCGTCCGGTTCCCCCTCGACCCGGTCCCGGCGCAGCCGATCGGGCTCCCGATCCCGCACGAGATCTGGTACGAAGGGACGACCGCGGTCCTCACGCTCTCCGAGCTCGACGAGGAGGCCCTGCGGGACAACTGGATCGACCGCGCGGTGGCGCTCGTCGAGGAGAAGGCGCGCCGGCAGGCGTACCAGGGGAAGGAGCAGTACTGGGCGCTCCTGAAGCCCGCCGTCGTGCGGCCGGGGAGCTTCCGCGAGGACCCGACCGAGGCGATGATCCGGCGGGGCTGGGTCCGCAACGGGCCGACGAAGGGCAAGTGGTTCCTCGGCCCGCGGGCGGCGCACGTGCTGCGCGCCATGGAGCGGCTCGCCCGGCGCGAGGTCCTCGAGCCGCTCGGGTTCTCCGAGGTCGTCCAGCCCCACCACGACTCCTTCGACATCCTGCTGAGGACCGGTCACCTCGCCGGTCTCCCCGGCGAGTTCTACTACGTGGCCGAGCCGAGGACCCGGGACCCGGGGGCCTGGGAGCGGTTCACCGACCTCGTGAAGATCACCCGGCAGGTCCCGACGGAGGAGCTCGCGAAGCTCGTCGGCCCCCCCTCGGCCGTCTCCTGCTACGCCCAGTGCCCGACGGTCTACTGGTGGCTCTCCGGGCGGACGATCGCCGAGGGGTCGCTGCCGCTCAAGGTCTACGACCGCACCGCGATCTCGAACCGGTACGAGAGCGGGGGTCGCCACGGCCTCGAGCGCGTCGACGAGTTCCACCGGATCGAGCCGGTCTATCTCGGGACCCCGGAGCAGCTCCTCGCGCTCCGCGAGGAGCTCCTGGCCCGCTACACGCAGGTCTTCGACAACGTCCTCGAGCTCGAGTGGCGGACCGCCTGGGTGACCCCGTTCTACCTGCAGCAGAGCGGCGGCGTCGGGGTGGAGGACGCCACCGAGCGGATCCAGGGCACGATCGACTTCGAGGCCTACCTGCCGTACCGCGGCTCCCGGGAGGAGTCGGAGTGGCTCGAGTTCCAGAACCTCTCGATCGTCGGCGACAAGTACACGAAGGCCTTCACGATCCGGCCGCAGAAGGGGCTCCTCTGGTCCGGCTGCTCGGGGATCGGCCTCGAGCGCTGGACCACGGCCTTCCTGGCGCAGAAGGGGCTCGATCCGGAGGGCTGGCCCTCCCGGTTCCGGGAGATCGCGGGCCCGCCCCCCCCGGACCCGACCTTCCTCTGACGGGGTCCGGCCGGTGACGCGCGCGCAGCGCCGCCTCGAGGAGTTCGGCGCCGGGGCCGCCCCCGAGACGGCGACCCGGCCGAAGCGGCCGCCCGCCCTCCCCGGGGTCTGGGGGGTCCGGGACGGGTTCGTCGAGCACCCGCTGATCGCTCCCGGGACGGTCCGCGCCCTCCCGTTCCAGCTCGACTTCGCCCGGATCGGCCTCGCCGAGGACCTGCTCGTCGTGCTGCCGACCGGGCTCGGGAAGACCCTCATCGCGGTGCTGGAGGCGGCCGAGGTCCTTCGCCGCGATGGCGGGCGCGTGGTCGTCCTGGCCCCGACCCGGCCGCTCGTCCAGCAGCACGCCGCGAACTTCGCCCGGTGGCTCCCGGGGATCCCGCGCGCCGTGTTCACCGGGACCGTGAAGCGGCCGCTCCGGGAGGGCCGCTTCGAGGGCTGCGAGATCCTCTTCGCCACCCCCGAGGTCGTCGTCCGGGACCTCGCCGACGGCCGGTACGACCTCGCGAGCGTCGGCCTCCTGGTCTTCGACGAGGCGCACCACGCCGTCGGGAAGTACGCCTACGTCCCGATCGCCGAGCGCTTCCGCGCCGAGCGGGGCCCCAGCGCCCGCGTCCTCGGGCTCACCGCCTCCCCGGGGGGTCAGGACGCCCGGATCGAGGAGGTCGTGGGGGCGCTCGGGGTCGCCCGGATCGAGGCCCGGGACCGGGGCGACGAGGGCGTGCGCGAGTACGTCCAGCCGATCGAGGTCGAGACGCGCTGGGTCGACCTCTCCCCGACCGCCCGGCACCTCCAGGGGCTCCTCGAATCGGCGCGCCGGGAGGAGGGCCACGCCCTCCAGAAGATGGGCTACCTGAGGAAGAAGCCGCTGGCCTCGCTCTCGGTCAAGGACCTGATCTCCCTCCGGCAGGAGATCTTCGCCCGGCCGGGCCCGATGACCCGCAAGTTCGGGCCCCTCTTCCACCAGCTCATCCTGCTGCACCTGCACCACGCCCTCGAGCGGCTGGAGACGCAGGGGATCGAGCCGTTCGAGCAGTACGCCGAGCGGTTGCGCGCGAAGGAGAAGATGAGCCGAGGGGACCGGGCCTTCCTCGCCCGCCCCGAGGTCGTCGAGGCGCTCCGGGTCGCCGCCGAGCACCGGGAGAAGACCCGCGAGCCGTCGCACCCGAAGCTCGAGGCGCTCCAGGAGCTCGTCCGGGCCGAGCTGGCCGCCCCGAGCGAGCGGCCGAAGCGGATCCTCGTCTTCGCCCAGTACCGGGACACGATCCAGGGGATCGTGGAGGCCTGCGAGGCCGAGGGCTGGCGGGTCGGCCGGTTCGTCGGCCAGTCGACGCGGGACCCGGAGGACCCGGGGATGAGCCAGCGCGAGCAGGGGCAGGTCCTCGAGGAGTTCCGGGCCGGCCGGTTCCCGGTCCTCGTGGCGAGCAGCGTGGCCGAGGAGGGGCTCGATGTCCCCGACGTCGACCTCGTGGTCTTCTTCGAGTCGGTCCCGAGCGAGATCCGCGCGATCCAGCGGCGCGGCCGGACCGGGCGGAGCTCCCTCGGCCGGGTCGTGCTGCTCCTCACCCGGGGCACGCGGGACGTCGGCTACCAGCTCGCCGAGGCGCGCCGGGAGCGGGCGATGGGCCGGATCGTCCGCCGGCTCAGCCGCGAGGCCCG
>JASHVI010000037.1 GCA_030039525.1 Thermoplasmata archaeon | reverse complement strand
GCGGAGCAGCAGATCGAGGCCCTCTCCAACGAGGTCCGGCGCGGGATCCGGCCCCTGCTCGACGGGTTCCCGAAGGAGGAGGTGCTCGTCCACGGCTCCTAAGCGCGCCCCGACCAAGCGGGGCCGCAAGGTCGCGCGGGCCCCGCCCCGGACCGCCTTCCCGCACTTCGGCGTCCACCTCCCCGGGGTCCGGGAGGAGGGCCTCAAGGGACGCCTCATCGTCATCGAGGGGGCCGACGGCTCCGGTCGGACGACGGAGTGCAACCTGTTGCGGGAGCACCTCGAGATCCAGGGGCACTCGGTCGTCGACACCGGGCTGCGCCGCTCCTCGCTCGTCGGCGGCCTCATCGACCAGGCGAAGCAGGGGCACGTGCTCGGCAAGACGACGATGGCCCTCTTCTACGCCGTCGACTTCGCCGACCAGCTGGAGAACAAGATCGTCCCGGCGCTCTCCGCCGGGACGGTCGTGCTCGCCGACCGGTACATCTTCACGCTGATGGCGCGGGCCGTCGTCCGGGGGGCGACGCGGAACTGGGCGCAGCGGCTCTACGCCTTCGCGCTCAAGCCGGACCTCACCATCTTCCTCGACACGCGGACCGACCTCCTGATGCACCGGGCCTTCGGCCGGTACGGCTCGCTCGACTACTGGGAGTCCGGGATGGACCTCGGCCTCTCGCAGGACCGCTTCGAGAGCTTCTTCCGGTACCAGGAGCTCCTCCGCAAGGAGTTCGAGTGGATGGCCGGTGAGTACGACTTCGTGAAGGTCAACTCGAACCGCTCGCCGCGCGAGGTCCACCGGGACGTCCGCGCGATCGTCCAGGCCCGGTTCTCGGGCCACCGCCTCGGCGAGAACCCGTAGCCGGAGCCGCGCGCGATCGACGCGGCCGTCAGTCGTCGTCCTCGGGCCCTCGGCGGTGCCGTCCAAGGTCGCCGAGCTGGCCCCGCGTGAGGGCCCACCGGAGCTGCCCGGCGCCGGCGCGGGGCGCGCCGGCGAAGGCGAGGGCCACCGCGCCGCCCTTCGAGAACTTCAGCGCGGAGAGCGCCTCCCCGGTGAGCGCGTAGCCGACCCAGCGGGAGAACTGCGGCTCGTGACCGAAGACGACCAGGTCCCGGTCGTTCCGGACCGCGCGCCGGACCCGCTCGAGGAGCGAGGCCATCGTCGCCTCCGGGCGCAGCTCCTCCCAGACCTCGGGGGAGGCGGCGGGCCGCCAGCGCTCCGCGAGGATCTCCGCGGTCTGCTGGGCCCGCGTGAGCGGGCTCGTCGCGACGACCCCCTGGGCGGTGAGCAGGCCCGCGAGCCCCGGGGCGGCCCGACGGAACCGCCGTCGCCCGTCCGGACGGAGCGGCCGCAGGTCGTCGTTCGGCCAACGGACCGGGTCCCGCGAGGAGGCGGGCGCGTGCCGGACGAGGACCACCCGGCGAGGCCCCGGGATGGGGCGCCTCACGAGGGGTCGCCGAAGGGGCCCTTCGCCCCCTCGGCCTTGACCCTCGGCCGGACCCCGGTCACCATGTAGGTGACGTGGAGGCCGATGTTCACGGCGTGGTCGGCGAGGCGCTCGAAGTACCGGTTGATCAGGACGAACTCCGCGCCGGCCCTCGGCGAGATGGAGTGGTCGGTCATCCGCTCGATGATCTCCCGGAAGACCTTGTCGTGGAGGTCGTCGATCGGATCGTCCCGGCGGACGATGTCGGCCACGGCCTCGGCGTCCCGCGCCGCGAAGGCGGTGAGCGCCCGGTCGACGATGTCGATCGCGAGGTTCCCGAGCCGCACGAGGTCGACGTTCGCGGCCGTCGGCGAGCGGGCCTCCTCCCCGAGGAGGTTCGAGATCTCGACGATGTCGCGGGAGTACCGGCCGATCCGGTCGAGGTCGGTGGAGATCTCGAGGGAGGTCGTGATGAGGCGGAGGTCCTTCGCGACCGGCGCGTGGAGCGCGATGAGGTCGACGCAGCCCTTCACCACCTGCTGCTTCAGCGCGTAGATCTCCTGGTCGAGGGCGAAGACGTCGCGGCCGTCCGACGCGATCGCCTCCGGGCGCGTCTCGAGGGTCGCCACGGCCTTGCGGATCGAGAGCTTGGCGAGCTCGGCGAGCGTCGCCATGTTCTCGTTGAGCTCGTCGAGCCCGGCCGAGAAGGCCTTGCGCTCGGCGACGATCGGCATCGTCAGCCGAACCTCCCGGACACGTACCCCTCCGTGAGCTTCTCCTTCGGACGCTCGAAGATCTCCTTCGTGTCGTTCACCTCGATGAGCTTCCCCAGATAGAAGAAGGCCGTCCGGTCGGCGACGCGGGCGGCCTGCTGCATGTTGTGGGTCACGATGATGACCGTATAGGTGCGCTTCAGGGTAAAAATGAGGTCCTCGACCTTCGCGGTCGAGATCGGGTCGAGGGCGCTGCACGGCTCGTCCATCAGGAGGACCTCCGGCTGGGCGGCGAGGGCCCGGGCGATGCAGAGGCGCTGCTGCTGGCCCCCGGAGAGGGAGGTCGCCCCGGCGAAGAGGTGGTCCTTGACCTCCTCCCAGAGGGCGGCGGCCTGGAGGCTCTCGTAGACGATCTTGTCGGTCTCCTCGCGGGAGTGCCGGCCGTTGAACCGTAGGGCCGCCGCGACGTTGTCGAAGATCGTCATCGTGGCGAACGGGTTGGGGCGCTGGAAGACCATCCCGATGCGCCGTCGGACCGCCGTCGGGTCCTGCTCGTAGATGTCCTCGCCGTCGAGGAAGACCTTCCCCGTCACCGTCGCTCGCGGGGCGGTCTCGTGCATCCGGTTGAGGCACCGGATGAAGGTCGACTTGCCGCAGCCGGAGGGGCCGATGATCGCCGTCGCCGAGTTCGGGCCGAACTCGAGGTTGATGTCGGTGATCGCCGGCCCGCGGCCGTAGGAGGCGGAGAGGCCGACCGCCGCCATCTTCGTCGCGTCCATCAGGCGCTCCCCCGGAGGCGGCGGGCCATCCTCGCCAGGACGAGCCGCGAGAGGATGCTGAGACCGAGGACGATGACGATCAGCGTGAGGGCCGCCCCCCAGGCGAGGGCGATCCAGTTCTGGTAGGGGCTCGTCGCGAAGTCGTAGACGAGCAGGGGGATCGCGTCCGAGGGCTGGGTGAAGCCCTGGAAGCCCAGGTTGTTCCCGAAGGCGGTGAGCAGGAGCGGAGCCGCCTCGCCCGCCGCCCGGGCCACGGAGAGGAGGACGCCGGTCACGATGCCGGGGAGCGCCGCGCCGAGGGTGATCCGGAGCGTCGCCTTCCATTTCGTGATCCCGAGCGCCTCCGCCGCCTCGCGCTGCGAGTTCGGGACGGTCCGGAGCGCCTCCTCCGCCGTCCGCGTGACGATCGGGATCATGAGGACCGAGAGGGCCAGCGAACCGGAGAGCGCGCTGAACACGATCTGCGGGTAGTTGGCGGCCATGTAGGTGTAGATGAAAAGCCCGGCGACGATCGACGGCACGCCGGAGAGGACGTCGGCGCTCGCCGTGATGAGCCGGGCGCTCGGGCGGTCCCGGCCATACTCCACGACGAAGATCGCGGCCGCGAGGCCGATCGGGACCGAGATGAGCGCCGCGAGCCCGACGAGGGCGAGCGTCCCGTCGAGCGCGGGGGCGATGCCCCCGTAGTGGCAGACGGTCCCGGCCCTCGGGGAGCAGGGGTTGGCGGGCGACTCGGTGAAGAAGCCCGGGGAGGTCAGCGCCGCCTCCCCGCGCTGGAAGGCGGTCACGAGGATGCTGGCGAGCGGGATGAGCACGACCACCAGCGTCAGCGCGGCGAGGACGGTCGCCGTGAGATTGACCCCATGGCGGATCCGGGCGCCCATCTAGTCCCCTCCCGCGCCCCCGGGGGACTGGAAGCGCCAGAGGATCGCCCGCGCGACGATGTTGACGCCGAGCGTGATGAGGAGGAGGATGAGGCCGGCCTCGATGATGACCGAGTACTCGAGCGGGCCGGTCGACTCCGAGAACTGCGTCGCGATCAGGCTCGCGAGGGTCGAGCCCGAGTTGAAGAGGGAGGTCGGGGGGGCGAGGCCGTTCCCGATGACGAGCGTGACGGCCATGGTCTCGCCGAGGGCCCGGCCGAGACCGAGGATGCTCGCGCCGAAGATCCCGGAGCGCGCGTAGGGAAGCACCGCGCGCCGCGTCGCCTCCCAGTTGGTCGCCCCGAGCGCGAGCGCCGCCTCCCGCTGGGGGATCGGGACCGCGGCCAGCGCGTCGCGGCTGATCGCGGCGACGGTCGGGATGACCATGATGGCGAGGACGATCGAGGCGGAGAGGACGTCCTCCCCGATGATGGTCCCGGTGAACGGGCTGTGGGTCCCCGCCCAGGCCGAAGCGCCCGGCGAGACCGCGTGGACCGTGGGCGCGACGAGGTTCCCGAGACGGTCGTAGGCGGACCGGAGGCCCGGGTCGACCGTGGTCCGCATGTACGGCACGAGGACGAAGAGCCCCCAGAACCCGTAGACGATCGACGGGATCGCCGCGAGGAGGTCCACCACCTGGGCGAGGGCGGCCTTCAGCGCGGAGGGGAGCGCCTTCGGGGCGAGCTGGGTGAGGAAGATCGACGAGCCGAGCGCGATGGGCACGGCGAGGACCAGCGCGATGGCCGAGGTCAGCAGGGTCCCGTCGATCATCGGCAGGAGGCCGAAGACGTTCGTCGTGATGTCCCAGGTCGGGTTGGTGACGATGCCGAGGCCGAAGGCGGCCCGGCTCTGCGAGGAGCCGGTCCACAGGATCCAGAGGATCGCGACGAGGACGCCGACGACGGCGCCCGCGCCGATCGTGACGATCCCCCGGAAGGCGAGGTCCCCCCACCGCCGGCGTCCCTGCGACGGCCGGCGGAGAAGGGTCCGGAAGGGGTTGGCGAGGCGCATCGCTCGGTTCCCCGGCCCCGCGCTAGCTCGTCGTCGTGCAGATCGGGATCGCCGCCCCGTTGAAGGTCATCGACTTGAGCTCGTTCTCGTCGAAGACCACGGTGCTGTGCGGGAGCGGGATGTAGAAGAGCTGCGAGGAGTAGTTCTGCCCGACCGTGACCGCCCACCAGAGGAAGTCGACCATGTTCTCGGTGGTCTGGAGCGAGTAGCTCGACGAGGCCTTGCCCGGGTCCTGGTAGATCAGGACGTACGTGTACGAGACGATCGGGTAGTCCCCCGCCGCGGGGGAGTTCACGTACGAGACGTTGTACC